>JASFSK010000083.1:0-11617 GCA_050114455.1 Desulfobacterales bacterium
AGGAAAATTACCTTGTTTTTTACAGCATAAGGTATTTGGAACCGTCATGTTTATTGTGATAATTTTAGTTTGGCTGACGCGTGTGACCGGCATACAGATAATTTGAGACATTGATAATTGCCAAATTTACCCCCCTTTTTTGATTACTCTAAGAGACCGCGTATGGTGTTAGACAGAAATATTGGATTGTAGTTTTTTCTGTAAAGATTAAAAGCCAGCCAAGCATTTGTGTTCGCCTTGTTAAGCGAAATTTTTCAACGGATATACTTTGCACAGCAGCGGACCGAAAGTGACGGCACCCGTGGCAGGGTCGCAAAATTCTTCACTATCCGGCGTGAGGACGTTGACATTGGACTCGAAGACACCAAATAGGATCGGGTCCCCGCCAATTTCTTCCGGAAACCACCACCCATGCTGACTCTCCACCATTCTCGGAAGAATGCGGGACGTCAGCTTGGCCTTCTGTTTGATTTTACCCCTGGGTGTCTCGATGACCATCCAGTCACCTTCACCGATACCCAGCTGATGGGCGGTTTCGGGATTAATTTCAGCGATCGGAAAGGGATGGAGTTTGCGCAAGGACTTTATCTGGCGGTGTTCGGAGTGATGCATGGGGCGAAATCTGGCTCCGGTGATCAGAATAAACGGATATTTTTTGGCTATTTCCGGTTGGCTGACCGGTGTTTCGGGCGGTTCCTCATAGCCGGGCAGGGGATCGTAACCCAATTTGTCGAGGATGGTGGAATACAGCTCGACCTTGCCGGTGGGGGTTGCAAATCCCCGGGGGCTGCCTGTTTGTGGATCAATGGTCTCATATCGGCGTTCAACCGCCGCAGGGGACCACCAGCGCTGCTTTTGAGCAAATTCCCGGGCTGAATCCAGGTTCAGCTCTTCGAGCAAGGGCTGCAAGCACCAGTCCCACTCTTGATCCAGGCTGTCACGCCAATACTTTTCCTGACCGAGATTTAGACCCAGGCCCCGATAAAACTCAAAATCACTTCGGCGCTCGTGAAGCGGCGCCACCACCTGTTCTCCCAGGCCGGCGGCGTTCCCGCTGCCCTGAAATGTCTGGGTATACAATTGAGGATGTTCCAGCCAGCCGGTAATGGGGAATACGTAATCCGCCAGCATGGCCGACGGCGTCATCCACTGCTCGGCTGCGACCGAGAGTTGAAGCCGATCACTTTTTAAGGCCCGATAGATTCTTTTGGTGTTGGGATAGGCAACCAGGGGATTACAGGCTCCGCTGATCAATCCGCGGACCTGGTAAGGACGTCCCTCGAGTATGGCGCTCCATACGGCAGGTTCGTGACAGCCGGGCAGAAAGCCGGCGGACAGCCCCTTGCCGTACCAATAGGGGCGCGCCGACTCGGCAACCATTTCGTATCCGGGATAACACCAGAGTTTATGCTGATCCGCGCCAAGCTGTTTTTTTCTCTGACCTTCCGGTAGCCGGTCCATGTGTTCGAGCATGGCACCGTAGTTGGCCTTCTCACAGGGACCGGAGAGCATATCACCGCCAATCACATCGAGGTTGCCTGTTATGGCCCGCAAGATACATTTGGCCTGGGTAATAGCGGTGACATTTCGGCCCTGCATATCCGACTTTACCCCCCAAATGATGGATGCCGGCTTGCTGGTGGCATACAACCGCGCTGTTTGGACAATGTCTTGTTCCGACAACCAGGTGATCTCGGATACCCTCTGGGGCGGGTATTGTTTGACCCGCTCTTTGAGCTCATCAAATCCATGGCACCATTTAGCGACAAATTCTTTGTCGTACAAATTTTCTGCGATGATAACATGCAGCCAGCCCAGGGCGAGGGCGGCGTCGGTGCCGGGTCTTAATCTCAGCCAGTGGTCGGCCAGCCGGCCGGCGGTTTCCGAGTATTTGGGATCGATGACGATATAGCGGGTGCCCTTGCGCTTGGCTTTGATATGCTGCGGGAAAATGCAGGCAAAGGATTCGGCTGGATTGCCGCCCCAGATCACGGCGCATTTGCAAGGCTCTTTGACAGCCCGGCTGGCACCGGCGCCATAAATGGCCGCATGAATCTGCCGGCTGACCACCGAACACCACTGCCCGGCATTGGCATGATTGGGGCTTCCGAAAAGATTCATAAACCGGACCTTGAATAATTCTGAAAACCCCCTGCCAGTGCCGCCGATGGAAGCGACTGCTTCGGCCCCGTCTCGCGTTCTGATGCGGTCGAGCTGCTCGGCGACCTCACCCAACGCATCCTCCCATGAAAGCTGTTGCCATTTATCCGCGCCTCTTTCCCCGATTCTTTTCAGGGGATGGTTAAGGCGATCTTCATGGTACAGGTGCTCGATAAAGGCCTTGGAGCGCTCGCAGATCCATCCCTGGTTGACCGGATGACCGGGCTCACCCTTGAGCTTAACCACCTTGCCGTCCTTTACCGTGGCCAATACACCGCCCTGCAGCCAGCAACCAAAACAAAGCGCACGTTTTACTTCGGTTTTCTGATTGTTTTGCATTTTGTCAATCTCCGGAAAACATTCAATACACGCCATACTCCTTGGTGAATTCAACCATGGTTTTGACATTTTCATGCCGGGCTTCATCAAACCATAAACCACAGTCGACAATGTACCCCCCGCCTTTGCCGACCACGTCTATGCGCTCTTTTATACATTCCTTCATCTGACCGGTTGTGCCGGAAAAAAGAACGGATGCCGGAATCCCGCCGCGAATGCAGGCCGTATCACCCAGGATGTCCTTGGCTTTTTTCCAGTCCACATTTTCAAACCAGTAAATGCATTTGCCTCTGGGAATATCGGCGATGGTCTCCAGACGTGAGGTGTAGACGCCCTCGCAAAGCAGAAGCGGCACATAGCCTTCCTCAATTAATCCCATCATTACCTTTCGCAGCGGCGGCCAATAAAAGGTCTCGAACTGCTCCGGGGACATGAAGCCGTCGGCGCCTTTGTGGAGCATAAATCCGATGATGGGATGGCCGCTGTCCGCGGCCAGGTCCAGGCCCATTTTGATTGATATGGGCACCAGTTTTTCCATGACTTCCAGCAATTGGTCCGGACGTTCGTACATGTCGACCATCACCCCGGTCGTGCCCCTGAACCAATCACCGACCAGGTCATAGGGGGCAGCCGATTCACCGCCCTCATACAACGGATATCCGTTCGCCAGGATTTTCTCGGCCTGTTTCGTAAGCATCGACACCCACCTGAGAGATTCTTCACCGGCTTTCATCAGCGCCTTGAGGGCCTCCTGTACTTCCGGCATGCCGAAATAGGCATACGACCCGCACATGGTCAGGTAGTAACCGAAGGATTCGGCAAAGGGGCGAAGTCTTCCCAGGGGTTCAAGCTTGCTGCACACCCGCGGAAGATATCGACGAAGCATGAAATCCGACGGGTCCTGCAGAAAATGGTCATAAAATTTATCAGCCGTTATGTATTCATCCTCCACAAACTGATAGACATAATGGGAAGGGATTTCCCGTCCTGGCCAGCGAAGCTGGCAATAGCCCAGTTCTTCAAATAAGGGTGCCGGAAAGGCGTAGCCCGAGCCCAGAAACATATCCGGCTTGAACTCCGCCAGGGTTTTCATGACGGCGGCATCGGCCTTTTGATAATCAAAAACCGCTTCTTCACAGGTCAACCCGTTGTCCAGATAGGGAAACATACCGAAGCTGGGGACCACCGGTACGCGGTCCGGGACCTTCAATTGAATCACATCGGCGATTCGCCGGGTTCGACGCCTGTACGCAGCCCGGGCGGCTTCATCGACAAAGTTAATTCCCTCGCCGGAACTCCATTTTTCCAGGTTTTCGGTTGTTTTGTCTCCCATCACGCACCTCCGATCCAGTCTTTGGCCAAATTCACGGCTGCCATGGCATCCGGTCCATAGGCATCGGCACCCGCAAATTTTCTAACCTCTTCATCCATCACGCCGCCGCCGATCATAATTTTGACCTGATTTCTCAAGCCCGCTGCGCCGATGGCGTCGACCGTATCTTTCATGGCCTGATATATGGATGTTAAAAACCCGCTCATGCCGACAATCTGGGGTTGAATCTCTTTGATCTTGTCTACAAACACCTGGGGTTTAACATCGATGCCAAGGTCGTATACTTCGAAACCGTTGACATCCAGCATAAACGTTACCAGATTCTTGCCGATGTCGTGCAGATCGCCTTCGACGGTTCCCAGCACTATTTTGCCTGCCCGGCGGTCATCGGGAGCCTTGGCCAATTCAGGCTTGACCCGTTCGGCGACCTGTTCGAGTATCTTGCCCGAGAAGACCAGGTCGGGAATGAAATAGGTGCCCTCGGAAAAACGTCGACCAACGATCTGCATGGCCTTTCTGCCATCTGCCAGGATTTTTAAAGGTTCCTCTCCGGCTTTCAGCCGCTGCTCGGTAACCTCGATTGCTTTTTTTTGTTTCAATTCGGAAATTAAGGTAACCAGGTCGTCATCCATATGCAGCCTCCTTCCAATCATGTTCCTGTCAGTGCAAATATATTACCGGCTTTCTTCTGATACCGACCTGACAAGGTTGGGTCAACAAAATAATTTGAATATTTTACCCTACATGAAAGTGCATAGAATGCAGATTGACGAGAGACGATTGAGGCCCGGTGGATGTCGCTCTCCGAGGCGTAGGCGTTGTAACCCCTACGAGCCCGCTTCCAGCCCGTAGGCTTCATGGGCTTACAGGCCGGAGGGGAGGCTTGGCTCTGTCTTTATTTAAATGGGATATTATCTTGACCGACCCGCAGCCTCCTGATAGGAATTCTGGTTGTTGATTGCGTGTTTACAAATCAAATGGGGAAAGGATTTTTATTCTGTTTTTTTCCACCCCCTTTTTAAGGTGAAGGATACAGGAGGTTTATTGGTGGACGAACAACGATTGCAAACCGATATTTTGATCATCGGCGGTGGCGCCGCCGGTTTGAATGCTGCGATTACAGCCCGCCAAAGCGGTCTGGACGTCATCATCCTGGATAAGGCCGTGATCGAACGCAGCGGCCATTTTGCCGGCGGGATCGATCATTTTGCCGCTTACCTGGAAACCGGGCCAGACTGGGACACCAGAGACGCCTATCTGGATTTTACCGCCCGCAGCGCGCGCGGGGCAACCGATCTTTCGGTGGTGGATCAGGTATACTGCAGCGAGCTCAAGGCCGCCATTCAACGATTTGACGATGTTGGCTGTACCTTACGCCGCAAAGATGGAACTTTTTACCGGACCCAGTCCTATGGCCAACCCGGTCCCTGGTGGATTAATTTCAACGGAAAACGCCTTAAACCGCTTTTAGCCAAAGCGGCCCGCGATGCCGGCTGCCAGGTATTGGACAGGGTGGTAACGGCGGATCTATTGGTCAATGACGGTCAAGTCTGCGGTGCCGCCGGCTTTCACATTCGTACGGGCAAATTTTACTTGGTTCGGGCAAAGACGGTCCTGCTGACCACCGGCGGCACCAATCGACTGTTTCAAAATCCAACCGGTTTGAGTTTCAATATCTGGATGTGTCCGGCCAACACGGGTGACGGTGAAGCGATGGCCTTTCGAACCGGGGCCAGATTGGCCAATGTCGAATATCTTCGCATGACCTTAAATCCGAGAGGGTTCAGTGCGGCCGGATTAAATGCTCTGGTCGGCATGGGCGGAAAGCTTGTCAACGGTCAGGGCAAAGAATTTATGGAGCGTTATGATCCCCTGGGCATGAAAGGACCCCGCTATAAACTGGTTCAGGGCGTATTGGGGGAACTGAAAGCCCATCGCGGCCCGGTCTATGTGGACTGCCGTCATCTGGATCCGGAAGCCATGCGGCATTTGGTCACAACTTTGGGGTACGACAAAGACACATTTCCGGATTTTTTTGCTCAAAAAGGTCTCGATCTCAGTCGTGACTTGATGGAGATTGCTACCTCAGAGGGCATGCAGGGCGGTCCCAACGAAGTCTGCGGCAGCGGCGTAAAGATTGACGGGGACTGCGCCACCAATATTCCCGGCTTATTTGCTGCAGGCAATTCAGCCGATCAGTGCCGCAGTCTCCACATGGCGTTTACCAGCGGCATTCATGCCGGGCGTAGCATGTCTGTCTTTGCCGGCCAAAAAATGAAGCATGCCATGCCGATTCCGGAAAATCAGGCCAAAGAAATCCGGAGTCGATTGTTTGAGCCCATGCAGGCGGAACGTACGGTATCCTGGCACGAATTCGAAGACGTTTTACAGCGGATATTGTCCGAAGGTATGGGCCCCGCACGTTCGGAATGGGGCATGAAGATCGCCTGGCAGAAACTGGATGAGTTGGAACAATGGCAAAACCGGGTCCGGGCCGACACGTATCATGATCTTTGCCGCACCCAGGAAGTGTATAACATGCTGACGGTAGCACGTTGTATGATCACGGCGGCTCTGTACCGCAAAGAAAGCCGATTCGGTCAATGCCATCACCGGATAGACTTTCCGGATACGGATGATCAGAACTGGCTGGGCCAAATTGCCGTCAATCGAGCCGTCGAAGGCCGGATTCAGGTCAATTTAGTGCCCCTGAAATATGATTGAACCTTGCAAAATTCAGGTATGAACAAAAGGAGAACTCCAATGCCCCCTGTGATTGTCAAAGAGCTTTGCACCGGTTGCAGCACCTGCGAAGATTCCTGTCCCCTGGACGTGATTTATATGGATGATGTGGAAGGAAAATCCTTCATAAAATATCCGGAAGAGTGCTGGCACTGTGGTTCCTGCCGACAGGATTGCCCCGAAGGGGCGATTGAAATCCAATTTCCCTTGAGGATGATGGTATGTGCCGGGGTCGTTCCTTACTGAATTTTAGTTTATTTTTTCTAACAACATGGTGCAAGGGAGCTAACAGAGCATCGCGATACGTTACATAATCAATGGACAATTCCGGCCCGACGGAGTTAGGAAGCTTTACTGAAAAGAAATAACACCGAAGGTTGAATGGAAGAATTTGAATAAACCGAGGAGAATGACGAGATGATAGTTGATGCGTATACCCATATCCTGCCGGCCAAATATCAAGCCAAACTGGAGCAAAAAGTCACCGACCGCGACATGTCGCTGAATTCGGCCCGCTATGCCAAGACGATTCCGACGCTGATGGACCTGGAGGCCCGATTCAAGGTCATGGACGCTTTTGACGACTATATCCAGGTAATTTCGATTGCTTCCCCGCCGATTTATTCGATCGCCCCGGCCGAAGCCTCCACTGAACTTTGCCGCATTGCCAATGATGAGTTGGCAGCTTTGGTGGAAAAATATCCCGATCGATTCGCAGCCGGGATTGCCTGCCTGCCGTTGACCGATATCGACGCTTCCGTGGCCGAGGCGGACCGCGCCATCAAGGATTTGAGACTCCGGGCCGTGGAGTTTCATACCGACATTGACGGAAAACCTTTGGATGCACCGGAGTTTATGCCCGTGTACGAAAAAATGGCCGAGCTGAAGCGGCCCATATTTATCCATCCACTGCGGGAAATGACCATTCCGGATTATCAAGGGGAGTCCAATTCCAAATACCGGGTCTGGACCAAACTCGGGTGGCCTTATGCCACGGCCCTGGCGATGACACGATTGGTTTACGGCGGGATTCTGGAGGAGTTGCCGACGCTGAAAATTGTCACCCATCACTGTGGAGGCGTGATACCCTATCTGGCCGGACGGATTGATTGGAATGATGATTTCAATGAAATGTGCATGGGAAAACGGGATATCTATCTGAAAGAGAATGCACTGACCTACTACCGCAGGTTCTTTTACGACACTGCCGTCAACGGCAATACCGCAGCTCTTGAATGTGGGCTGGATTTCGCCGGCCTGGACCAGATGGTATTTGCAACCGATATGCCTTTTTGCAATCAAAGGGGTTTGCGGCTGATTCGGGATACCATTGAATCAGTTGAGCGCATGCAGATCACAACGGAAGAGAAACGCAAGATCTTTCAGGAAAATGCCATCAATTTAATGCGGCTTCCCCTGGGCAAGTTCTGATCCGGTGTCTCAGGGGAGCGACAAGCACACTGAATGTTGAATGGATTCGATTTTAAATTGCTTATTTTAGTTCGGTTGTTTTGTGGTGTTAGGAGGATGTCCCATGACGATATCAATGGCAGCCAGTGGTATGGCTGATATACCGTTTGCCGGTATCCGGACGGTTTTCGAAAAGGCAGCCCGCCTGGAGAAAAAAGGCAGGCAAGTGATTCACATGGAGGTCGGCAAACCGGACTTCGATACGCCGGAGCACATCAAGGCCGCCGCGGTTGCCGCTCTGGCAGAAGGAAACGTTCACTATACGCCCAATAAGGGCGTACCGATTCTGCGGGCAGCGCTGGCCGAATCACTGCAGGAATACAAAGGGATTGACTACGATCCGGAAAAAGAGATTATGGCCACCGCCGGGGGTCAGGAGGCCATGTTTTTAAGCCTGCGAGGTTTCCTGAACCCGGGAGATGAAGTGTTGGTGCCGAATCCGGGCTACAGTCAATTCAACTCTTGTATCAAACTGACCGGCGGTGTACCAGTACCCCTGCCCCTGCTGGCTGATGAAAATTTCGTACCCGACCTGACCGCTGCGCGGAAGGTGCTGACAAACCGCACCCGGGCTTTGATCGTCAATTCACCGCATAACCCCACCGGAGCGGTGCTGACTACCGGGCAAGTAGAGGCCATCTGCCGATTTGCCGGCGAACATGACCTGGTTATTTTTTCCGACGAAGCCTACGATCGGATGATATATGACGGCCACAAGTTCTTAAGCCCGGCTGCCTGCCCGGAAATGAAGGACCGGACTGTGATCTGGGGCTCGCTTTCCAAAACTTATTCGATGACCGGCTGGCGGGTCGGGTATATTGCGGCACCGCAAGATCTGATTTCCGCTGCTATAAAAGTGCAGCAAAATGTGATGTTGTCGATTTGTTCGTTCGCCCAGGCAGGCGCTGTCGCGGCCCTCAAAGGGGATCAAACCTGCGTGGACCGCATGGTTGAAGCGTTCGATCATAGACGGCGGATCATTCTGAAGGGACTCGAAAACGCTCCGGGGCTTACCTGCCCGGTAGTACCAAAAGGTGCTTTCTATGTGTTTGCCAGGCATGATGTGCCCGGAATGAATACTCACGTGTTGGCCGATCATCTGCTGGACAAAGGCGGTGTGGCAGTAGTGCCCGGGACGTCTTTCGGTACGATGGGACAAGGCTTTTTACGTATTTCTTATGCCATCTCGTCTGAAAAATGCAGGGAGGGCATGGATCGAATTGCGCATGCTATGACCGGATTGGGCGGGTAACCCAAATGAATTGTAAATATCAAAAAGTAGTCCAAACAATGAGACCGGGATGCCGGCTGTTTAGTAAGGCAAAGCTTTGGTGTCAGGTATCGGGTGTCAGGGATGGCCGATATTAATTTGAGTGATTGTCGCGGAGTTTTTTTCAATAAATGACCGTCATTCCCCTGCCTTCGCAGGGGCAGGCTCTGCGAAGGCAGGAATCCAGATTTTACAGTATCCATTATACTGGATGCCCGCCTGCGCGGGTATGACAAGTAATTACGCCGATCACTGCGTTAAATGCTGAATTGAAACCTGATACCTTATTTTGAGTGATTGCCGAGGAGTCTGCCATGAAACCAAAAGTACTCAGTATCATGCCACTTATACGCTTTGAGAAGGCGGAAGTATCGCTGCCTGCAGAACTGGACTTCACCTTCAGGCATGTTACCGAGGAAGATGAAATTATCGAGGCCTGCCGGGGGATGACTTTTTTGTTCCTGCCGGCTGCATTTCCCCAGATTACTGCTACTGTATTGGCCAATATTCCCTCCATCAGGATGATTCAGAGCGCCGGCACCGGCTATGACAGGGTGGATACGGAAAGTGCCGCACGGTACAATATTCCAGTGGCTAACTCTCCGGGCGCCAATATCACCACTGTGGCCGAGTTTACCATCGCCATGATGATCACGCTTCAGCGGCGCATGTTGGCCGCCGATCGGGAAATCAAAGCGGGCAACTACCAACCCATCCGGGAGCAACTTTTTGCCGGCGGTTTGAAGGAAATTTCAGACTTGAGAATTGGGCTTGTGGGTTTCGGGGCCATCGGTAAAAAGGTTGCCCAGATCGCCGCGCTGATGGGTGCAGGGATATCCTATTTTGATGTGTTCCGCACCGATCCGGCCTTGGAAGAACAATTGCAGGTGACGTATAAAAATTTTGACGATTTGCTTCGAACCAGTGATGCGGTCAGTATTCATACCCCGTTGACCAAACAAACCCATCACTTGATCGGGCGACGAGAGCTGAAGCTTCTGCCCGCAGGCGCGATTCTAATCAACACGGCCCGTGGGGAAATCGTTGCACCGGACGCACTGGCCGACGCATTGGAAAAAGGACATCTGACGGGTGCTGCCATCGACACCATTTATCCGGAGCCGCCGCCGGCAGATCACCCCTTAATCAATCTTTCTCAAACCGCTCAAGACAGACTCCTGATCACCCCACATATCGCCGGGACGACGAAAAGTGCCTTCCAGCGCATGCTAAACCAGGCTGTTGCAAATATTGCCGCCGTCGCCGCCGGCCAGCCGCCCAAATTTGTGGTTAACGGAGTTTTAAAAGCAAGGAAGACAAATGAGACCCGAAGTTGATAACACTGAATATGCGATGCGGCACCAGAAGGCCAGAGTATTAATGGCAGAAAATGACTTACATGCCTTGATGATTACGGAGCCCACCAACCTGTTTCAACACGCCATCGTCGAAAGTGATGCCGACGTCGGCTGGGTGATCGTCTGCATTGGTGACTACGACCCACAACAGTCTGCGGGGAGTTCGCTGCCGGAGCGCCGGCTTAAAGACAGCGATCTTTTATGGGTGGATTTGGGCGTCACATTGAATGGCTATCATACCGACTACTGCAGGGGGATGGCAGTCGGTGCTGCTTCTTCAGAACAACTCGGAAAGTGGGATAAAGTTCGAAAAATTCTTGAAGCCGGTGTGGATGCTGTCATACCCGGTATGCCATGCTCCACAATTTACAAGGCCCAGGTAGATGCCGCTGAAAAGTTAAAAGTGGACATGACATCCTGGCCCGCCCGTCGATTTGGCCACGGCAGCGGTCTGCATACCACCGAGCCGCCGTACATTAGTTTGGATGACGATACCATACTTGAACCCGGTATGATTCTTCACATCGAGCCCGGCAGTATTGAAAAAGACGGGATATATGTTCTGGAAGAACAGGTCGTCGTCACAGAAAACGGATGCGATGTTCTTTCACATGCGCCCTGGGAACTGTCGGTCTACAAAGGATGGGACGTTTAATGTTCTGTTATCTGACTCATAGGGTTTTTGTTTAGGATATCCTCTGAAGCATGCAGTTGAACTGGTTGCTGATTTTGGCAGAAGACCCAAGTCGGGAAAAACTCTAAATGACTGGGAGGGCATGGATCAGGAGGTTGAGATTTTTGGTGGTCATAGAATGTTATACGATCCAATAGCTGCCAAAGACTCAATAGTTCAGGTCAAAAGTTTTTTAGCAAAATATTTAAAGTGAATTTCTAAAATTCAGCCAATCCCTGGCGAAAGGTATCTGCTATTCTAAATTTTATAAC
>JASFSK010000084.1:0-11615 GCA_050114455.1 Desulfobacterales bacterium
GGCTGTCGCCTCGCTGTATTCAACTGCTCCTTCCATTGGAATGTTCAGAAATTGGTTTCTTTTCTCCCGGGCAAAATAGACCTGACCCATCTTATCACTCATGCCGTATTCTTTGACCATGCTGCGGGCGATATCGGTCGCCCGTGCCAAATCGTTGTGTGCTCCGGTGGAGATATCTTCAAACACAATTTCTTCGGCGGCACGGCCCCCTAACAACGTTGCGATCCGGTTGACCAACTCTGATTTGCTCATAAGGAAGCGATCTTCAGTGGGTGTCTGCATGGTATACCCCAATGCGGCAATTCCTCTCGGTATGATGGATATCTTTTTAACCGGATCGGTACCCGGTAAGGAACTGGCAACGATGGCATGACCCATCTCATGATAGGCTACAATTTCTCTTTCCTTTGGATTGATCAGTCTATTTTTCTTCTCAAGACCGGCGACAACCCTTTCAACTGCTTCTTCAAATTCGGCCATGCCCGCTTTCTTTTTGCCCCTGCGTACCGCCAGCAGCGCCGCCTCATTGACCAGATTAGCAAGATCGGCACCAACCATCCCGGAAGTCATCCCGGCCAAGGTGCCGATATCCAGATTTTCCTCGGCCTTGATATTTTTAATATGGACTTTTAAAATGGCTTCCCTGCCCTGCCTATCGGGTCGATCCACCAGAATATTGCGGTCAAAACGTCCGGGTCTCAAAAGCGCCGGATCCAGAATTTCCGGTCTATTGGTGGCGGCTAACAGGATGACGCCGATGTTGGGATCGAAACCATCCATTTCCACCAGGAGCTGGTTGAGGGTTTGCTCGCGTTCGTCATGTCCGCCGGCTGTGCCGAACCCGCGCGCTTTGCCGAGGGCATCCAGTTCGTCGATAAAAATGATACACGGCGCTTTTTTGGTGGCCTGTTCAAAAAGATCCCGTACGCGGGCGGCACCGAGCCCCACGAACATCTCTACAAATTCCGATCCACTCATACTGAAAAAGGGCACGCCGCTTTCTCCCGCCACAGCCTTGGCCAGCATGGTTTTACCGGTTCCCGGAGGCCCAACCAGAAGGGTTCCGCGGGGGATTTTTCCACCCAGTTCGGTGAATTTGCTCGGTTCCTTGAGGAATTCCACCACTTCCATCAATTCCTGTTTGGATTCTTCCACGCCGGCCACATCTTCGAATCGAATGTCGATGTCCTCCCGCATATAGATTTTGGCCTTGTTCTTTCCGAGAGTCATAAAGCCGGGCTGCTGGCCGGTCATCCGCTTCATCAAGAAAAACCAGATTCCAAAAAATATGAATATCGGAATCAGCCATGAAAACAAACTGGCAAGAAAACGGGATTCGATTTCGCCTTTGAATGGAACATTGTATTGCTCCAACAACTTTGAGGTTTCCGAATCGACTCTTACGGTCCTGAACATCGTCTCTTTGGAAGCATTGTTTTCTCCCCCTCTGATTTTTCCCTGAATCTGATTGGCTCTGATGGCCACTTCAACAATTTTACCCTCCTTCAGCAGGTTTAAAAATTCGCTGTATGGAATGGTTTTAATAGCAAACGCGGATACCAGAAGGTTGTGAACGATCAGAACAGCCCAGATCCCCAAAAGAACATACCAAATTGAAAACTTGTGGTGTTTTTGCATGAAACCTCCTTTGTCGGCAACGGATCAATCCAGATGCAATCGCTTTTTCAGTGCCAGCAAGATATGCAAGTGAGTGACCATAATAGGCCCATTCGGTGACCTTATCTCGAAAATTGAATTACCGATTTTAATGGTTTTCGATATATTAAAAACTTTTTCAATTAAATCAAGTCTCAATTCAGCATCGGAGCAATAGAAATGACTCAGTGTTTCAAAGGCCTCAAAAGCCGAAGTGGCATAGATGTCATCCGGCTTTTAGGAGCTGTATACCCAGCCAACCGGAAGCTTTGCAACTTCCTGCTGGGTTGAATAATTCTCCGCTTAGCGGCAATAAGCGCTTGTCTTCGGTTTGCGAAATTGATAAACATCAAAATCAAATCTCGTTGAACAGATGTCTAACATGGAAAGGTGTTGATTGACAAGGACGCTGTAAGATAAACAAATCGGCAACCGGGATCAGGGAACCGTCTTAAACTTACAATGCCATTAAAACCAATAGATTTCGGGGTCATCCTGAGCTATTTAATATTTGTCCTGATAGTCGGATTTTTACTTCGAAAAATTTCGGGAACAGATAAAGAGCAGTATTTTCTTGCCGGAAGAAATATTCCTTGGTGGTTAGCCGGCATTTCAATCGTCGCCACTACTTTCGCTGCCGACACCCCACTGGCGATATGTGGCATTATCGCCAGTAAAGGTTTGTCCGGAAATTGGCTCTGGCTGCCGTGGATGGGGATTCACTCTGCAGTTATTCTCTTTTTCGCCGCAGCCTGGCGAAAAACAGGAGCGTTGACAGATGCTCAGTTTATTTCAATAAGGTATTCTGGGAAAAGAAAGGAAGCGCTGCGGCTTTTAAGGGCTGGCGTCAGCGGTATTCTTATTAATTGCATTATACTTGCGTGGGTTTTCAGCGCAATGATGAAAATATCAACCATTTTTTTCGATTGGGAAAAATGGTTTCCCGACATGTTTGAATTATTTCGACAGGCTTGGCCGGCAAGCGCAAAATTTGGATCACCCAACGAAGCCATAACCCTGGTCTTGGCAATTTTGACCGTTGCTGTATACTCATCCATGGGAGGAATTCGCGGCGTCATAGTAACGGACTTTATTCAATTTTTACTCACGTTTGTGGGGGGAGCCTGGCTTGCTTTGAATGCCTGGAATTATGTCGGGGGTCAAAGGGGTTTATCTCAAAGCTTAGAGAGCATATACGGCGAAGGTCACCACTTTCTCGAACTTTTCCCTTCACAAGGAGGCTGGATAAGTACACTGGAAATTGGTTCGCTCCTATTTGCAGTTTATTTGTTCGTTCAATCTATTTCAGCGGTCGACACCGATGGCGGCGGCTACATCATGCAAAGACTTGCGACAACAAGAAATGCGAACGATGCAAAAAAAGCCTCCATCATTTTTCTTTTTTTTCATTATGTCATCCGAATTTGGCCCTGGTTCATCGTTGGCCTGGTTGCCCTTGTGATTTTGCCTTTGGGGCAGGAATCATACACGATCGAAAATACGGAGGTTATACTACAAGATCGAGAAAGTGCTTACCCGGTCCTGATGACGCTTCTTCTTCCGCCGGGAGTTTTGGGGCTTGTTTTAGCGAGCTTATTGGCTGCCTTCATGAGTACTGTTGACACCCATTTAAACTGGGGAGCGTCATACATTGTCAACGACTGGCTCTTGAAAATCTTTCCGAGAGCTTCCAATAAAGTACAAATAAGAGTCGCTAAATTGTCTGTTTTCTTTTTGCTTTTGATATCCTTGACAATCAGTTTTTATCTCGGATCGATTGAAAAGGGTTGGAGAGCTATCGCAACCATTGGAGCTGCCTTTGGAATTCCGACCCTCATGCGATGGTTCTGGTGGCGGTTGAATGCAGACGCTGAATTCTTGGCAATCGCTGTCGGAATTATAGCAGGTTCTGTTTTTGCGTTTTTTACAGATACTACCTATGAGCTTCGACTCATTATAACCTCATTATTTAGCCTATCGGGTGCGTTCATCGGGGTATACTGGGGAAAGCCGACGGATGCGGCGACGCTCAGCAGTTTTATCTCAAAGGTACAACCAATTGGATTTTGGCCTGACAGATCCTTTAATCAAGGCCTGAAAGAGCTTTTTTCAAGGCTAATGAAGTGGTTTTTTTGTTGTTCTGGATTAATACTTATCATATTAGCCCTGCATAAATTTATATTTTTAGGCAAACTTCTACTCTCTGCGGTGTTTCTTCTCACCGGAGGACTGCTGATCTACCTGGCAATATCCGGAATCACCAAAAACAAGGACCGCTGATTTTCCCGCATCCAAATTCATCTTCATCGGATTCATGTAGTTATGAATTTAAACGTGATTCATTCCGAAACACAGTTTGTTCAGCTATCAACCTGTTAAGTTCACCCTAACGTTGCAACAGACGGGTTCACATGTGGTCTCCCGTATGTACAAAGAGATGGGTATCGGACAACGGTGAGTGGCTATTCTCATGCTTTTCCATTGGTAAATTGCTTCGATTATCCAACCACCATCTTTGGGCTTGTTGCTGGGTCCAGGCACCGAAGCCCTGACATAGAGTCAGCATCTCAGACATTTCGGCGGCGCTTTGGGGGCGCTCATTCGGTTGTTTGGCCAGGCACGCCATCACGATCATCTCCAGATCTGTAGGAATTTTATCGCGAGTGCGTTGAGACGGCGGCACCGGTTGACTGCGCAAATGCATGGCGCAGATCTCTGCTGCACTGTCGCCTTCAAAAACGTTACTTCCGGTCAGAAGATAATAGCCGACCCCTCCGAGTGCATATAGGTCGCTCGAGGGGCTAAAAACCGAGACGTCGGTGATCAGCTCGGGTGCCGTAAAAAACGGGGTCCCCACAAGCGCGTTTCCTTGGGTCAGTTCCGGTGCGTCCTGCTCAATTTCTTTGACCAGGCCAAAATCCAGCACTTTGACCACATCGTACAGCCCGCCATGTTCGCATAGCATGATGTTAGAAGGCTTGATGTCACGATGAACCAGGTCTTGTCCGTGGGCTTCTTTCAATGAGCCGCAGACCTGTTCAAGTATGTAAATCACCCGGGTCGCGTTAAGAGGGCCGCAGATCCGTACGAGATCCTCTAATGTCACGCCGTTGAGGTGCTCCATTGCATAATAGAGGGTTCCCTCAGGCGTCTGGCCAAAGTCGAAGACTGCAACCGTGTTCGGGTGTCGTAGGCTGCTGGTAATCTGCACTTCATTTTGGAAACGGCGTTTGGCCAATTCGCTGCTGGCGAATTGTGGCCGCATCACTTTTACCGCTGTGGGTCGCTTGAGCAGGGCATGCTTGGCGCGATAAACGGTTCCATTGCCACCGCCGCCAATTTTGTACAACAGTTCGAAGGGTCCCAATTTTCGGCCGATATAAGAAACTGCTTCCCTGAAGTCTTGGCGGATCTTCCGTACGGCGGTCAAAGTCAATATTAACGCCAGCAGCAGGCCCAAT
The DNA here is from genome assembly GCA_050114455.1 of Desulfobacterales bacterium. Classification (GTDB taxonomy): domain Bacteria; phylum Desulfobacterota; class Desulfobacteria; order Desulfobacterales; family JAFDCJ01; genus JAFDCJ01. Next base: position 5,118 of record JASFSK010000084.1, read on the forward strand.
CCGATAATGATCGCCAGTGTAAAATTTCGTTGCAGGGATAACGCTCCAAGAAAGTCGGATTGGGGCACCAAAATACCTGTCCAAAACCGCATGTGTTCAGGGTGATCTTCGTTCCACTCATAGCCGGCCCACCAGTCCTGTCCGTCAAATTGGAAGGGGAAAGACTGGCGGGTACGTCCTCTTTTTTCCCATTCATCTGCGCTTGCCTGTAGTACAGGAAGTTTCACTTCGCTGATTGCCTTGAACAGCGTCGCATTGATCAATTTTTCGTCGCGGAAACGCTCATCGGCAGGCAGCCCCACGAAACGCAGATCCCGGGTGAGGACAAATACCATACCGTTTTCGGTCGGCCGCATCGCTTGGGTAAACCGAGATATATTCGAAAGCATGATGTCAATCGCCATAATGAAATGCCTGCCGGTATGGCGACTGCGCCAGCGCGTTGAAAGGGTGATGCCGGGTTTGTTAACGGTATGGAACAGATACGGGTCGGAGGTGATAATCTCATTTTCGCCGGCCTTGAGGGCATCCTGATACCATGGTCTTGTCTGCGGATCAAAGTCGTCATTTCTGATCCAACTTTCCAACATTTTACCATCTTTCCAGCGCTCAAGTCGTGCCTTGCCACGGCCCCAAATCTGCGGAAAATGCTTGCGAACCAAAAATTCGGATACCGTTGGTTCAGGTTTTAATATACCCAAGTAATCATTCGTTGCCGCCACTTTGCAGATGAGAATGCCACTGGCGCTTTGGTATTGATTCAAAAAAGGCGACAAACGGAAAAAGAGCGTTTTCATTATTTCATCATCTTGCTCTTGACTCAGTTGCAGCTGTTCAATAGCAATCCGCAGATTGCTGTCAGCCGTTTCGAAAAACGACCATACCTGCTCTGCTATAGTTGCCGCCGTGCGGGTAATCAGTTTGCTTGAAAGCGCTTCTACTTGTCTTTTGTCAAAATAAACTACGGCAGCAGTGGCGAATGCCAGGATAATCAATATTAAAATGCCAAGATACCGAAATAACCAACGATATTGTCCGGTGAATTGTTTATCCAGTGATGTAGTTCCGAGCAGGGTTTTCATTGGATCATACAGGGTCATGTGATGTTTGTTTGTCTAATTCTTTGATACTTTTCATGCAGGATTCAAGAATTTGGTCACTGCTTTTGATTGAGCGACCGGCCTGCAGCAGATCATACATAATTTCCTTGGTGGATCGATCCGATTTTGTTGCCGGGCGATCGGCGGCAATCAGAGGCCAAAGCGGCTGTCGGACGTTCGACGGCAGCTGGTTCTCAAGGTACTCCAGGGCAGTGCCGCGTATACCGGGATCCTCAGCCTGAAGAGCATTGTAACAGATATCCATGACGCCGGGGCCTAAAATAATGCCAAAAAGGTTGAACAAATAACGCAATGGGTCCACGCCCCGGATTAACTTGAAGCCCGTGCGGCTAAAAAAGGCAATTTCGCGGTAAACAACCCCCCAGATAACCCCGGGATCAATGGCCAGATGAGGATAGTTGGTTTTGACACGGGCCAGCGCCTCTGCACAACGGAAGCGGACATCCAGCTCGCGATCCTGAAGCCCAAGCGTGAGCCCCTGCAACGCCAGCTCGTTGTCGGCTTGCCCCAGCAGCAATGGAATCCGGCGTCGAATCAGAGGGTGCTGATGGTAATCTAACAGGGCATCAACCAACTGTCCGGAGGCAGTCGATACCAGCGGTTTGATGGCATTCAGCGCTTCCTGCAATATTTCACCTTGGTTGCGCAAAAGAGGCAGAATATGCGGTAACAACGCCGGCGTCATGGTTTTGTTCACCAGCACACGAAGGATGCGATGTTCATCCTGACTGAGCAGATCTCGAATGACTTCGATTGTAAATTTCTCGTCTGTACCGACCGGCAGCGATTTGGACGCAAAGATGGTTTTTTGCTCGTTTTCAGATCGGTCTTCTGACGAAAGGACCTGGTTAGGAGAAAAAGATATCTGCTGCAATAATCTGTCACGGTCAAGGCGCGTCTGGTTTATTGCCACGGTGCCTTGCGCGGTCTTATCTTTGATCTCTATCTCATCGGATTTCAAAGTTCCACTGCGCAAATTGCTGGCGAGCTGGGAGATATAACCGCGATTCAGCAGAAAAATTAACAAAGACATAACGCCTGCCAGAAGCATGACCGTGAACAATATGTAGCTGCTTGTAGGTCCGTGGACAAGCAACAGGCCCATGATCATCAGACCGCCCAGCATGTTGCCGGAGCGATTGGCACCGACATCGATCAGTATTTTGCTGGTACGTTTGTCAACCGGCGAAATCGGTGTGAAAAGCAGCTCATAGCCAGGTCCGAAAAAGGAGTTGGTTAACAAATTGGATCCACCGCGCAGCAATGTAATCGTCGTTAGCGAGCGGAAGACGAACGTGATCAGCCCACCGAATATAATGCCAAGGGGCAGCACGATAATCGTGCCGCCGAGTCCAAACCATCGCAGGGCTTTGCTGCCGACAAAAGTCTGGAGCAATAAAGAGCCGATATCGATGGCAATGTAAAAATAAGCAAAAAACGTGACCAATTCCTCCTTGGAAAGAGTCACCTGGAGCGTCGCTTTGAACAAATAATCGAGCAATGCGATGGTGGCTGCCAAGGTCACCATCAGGATGGCCATGCGCTGGATGAGGGTGTTTCTTTTAAGGATTGTCAACAGACCTTTGGGTTGCGCCAGCTGATCCTTGCTGCCAGCTTGGCCTTGGGTGACCTGGTAAAGGGCCAAACCGCTCAATAGGTGCAAGAATGCCAACATCATTATGACGGCGCGAACGTCGACTAACTTGGCGACGGCACTGGCCGCCCCGGCGCCGATAAGACCGCCTAAGGTGGCAAAAATCGCCATGCGGCTGATAACCTTTTTGGCGCTGTACGGGTCGTAGCGTTCATTGATAATAGACCAAAAGCCGCTGATCAGCAAGCTATCAAGCACCGTGACGTGTAGATACAGAAAAAGAGTGACGATATCAGGCCAGAACGCCATCGTGACCCATTCGCCAAACGATATGATACCGCTGACAATATAAAGCGGAGGCGTCAGACGGGCCGGGCCATATCTGGCAAGCAGGCGCGAAAACGCGACAATCGCCAGTGCCGACAGCACGGCCGTTGCAATCATCATTTTAGGAAGATCTGTAACATCAAAGTAGGAAAGAAATAAAGCGTCCCGCACCGTCTTGCCGCCTTGCAAGTGCCCAATCATCATAAGTGCCGCTAAGGCAGCAAAAAATATGATATATTTTTCTCTGGATTTTGTTTGCGCCATAATATCCGGTACTGATCAAAATGTTTCGAACGCTTTTTTATTTGGATAAATAGCTTTATTGCAGGTTTTTCGAGCTGAGTCAAACACGAGCTTCTATTCTTTGCGATATGCCGGTGTGGTTTTTCTTGACCGCCCCAAGATCTTTGCCAGGTCCATGAGATGGCGGCTGATGTATTTATGGGAGAATCGATACCAATTCCAAAACAAACTTTCAATGACGATTACCCGACTAATCCAAAAACTTTTGGCGAGAGGCTGAGAAAGGCTCGAATGGATGCCGGACTTCAGATCAGGAAATTTGCCGAAATAATCGGAGCTACTGGAGTTACGGTGATAAATTGGAATCTGAGAGGGATGAACCGCCGAAGACGGCGAATCATTCCTACTCTGTCTTGATTATACAGTGCGGGGTTCCTGTTCCGGCGTCGTGGCCGGCCTAGAAGCTGAAGCCAACGCCGAACAGGAGCTGGGTATCGCTCTTATCCGGTTTTCTGCCGTTACTGTCCTCCGAAGGCTTGGCAATGTAGTCCCACACCCACGTGACACGAAGGTCGAGATCGCCGATGATATCGTAGGCGGCGCCGGTCTCCATACGGTGCGTGTATTTGCCGGTCTCCTCGTTGGAAAAGAGGGACCGGTAATCAAACCAGAGATCGATGTCATCGGTCAGCTCGTGATCGAACCGCGTCTTGGATATAAAGGCCGGACTGTCTTCCGAGTCGTTTTCGCCCGGCGGCACGTCTTCAAACCAGGTCTTGGTGTAGGCCGGACCGGCACTGACCCGCCACTCGGTTGTGGAGGTGTCAATAAGCTCGTAGCCCGCACCGACACCGGCCGTGACCCGGTGCTTGATGTTCTGGAATTTGTCCTTGTAGTACTCGGCGCCGATCGGCGTCCAGAAGAAACGGTCGGTGACAAAGCGGTCCCAGTCGCTGGAAAGACGATGATTGTTCTCCGTCTCGTCGCCCTCAGTCTTGTCATAGTTGCCGATGTAGTCGAAAACCATGCGCTGCTTGACCGTGCGGCGTTTGAGGAGGACTCGACCGTTGAAAGTCTTCCTGTCGGTGTTGCCCGATTGGAAGTTCGCACTGGCGCTCAGCTCACCTGACCAGAAGTTGATCTCCTTTGGAACACCGGCGGTAATGGTAATGACCTCACTCTGCTCGAACACCACAGTATCGGCGCCGATGACCTGGACCTTGCCATCTTTGACCAGCACTTTGCCGGTCGCGGATTCACCCTCTGTCGACCGCACCTGGAGAATCTGCACAGATCGCAGCTCGACGACATCCTCCCAGTCGATTTTCATGATGCCCATCTTATCGCTGTCGAACTCGAGGGAATCCTCGTAGAGCACGATGATCTCCCCGCCGAGCCACTCGCCGGAGGGCAACTGCACCCAGTCGAACTCGGTAGGCATTTCTGTCGGCGGGGGCGGGGTCCAGCCAGCCGCGTCCTGCTTGGCAAAGGCGGCGGTCGCTGCCCAGACGAGCACCAAAACGGCGAAAAACAGTTTAACAAGCATGACAGTGGTGGTGTTGCAGGGATTCCTATACATGATGCGTCCTCCTCAAGAATGTATTGGCCGTTTTGTGAGCCCATCAAAGGGCGAAAAGGGTTGTACAGCATAGCGCAAACCGGAGCTTATGGGAAAAGATGCGGATAATTGGACTGTCCCCTGAAAACTTTCATGGTGACCACGGTGTGCCCCACCGCTAGGTCATTGGCTAATCAGATGCCGTCTATATTCCAGCGCAGGGAAGGGATCGGGATAAGTTTATTTCCCGCTTTGTGCACCGTCTTGCCGACTTCTCCCCGTCGCGCGTGATCACCTTCGCCGACTCAAAACCCTTCGCAGCCTCGGCCGGTGTGTCGACGCTGACGCTTGTATCGATTGCAGCGACAAGACAGCAAGTTATGGCTGTCGTGGCTTTCACCGTCAGACTCCGTCTCTTTCAAAATTGTAAGGCTGACCCCGCGTCGCTTAGTCTCACGCTAGTTGCTGCTCGTACCGCCGGTCTGCAGTGTTTCGAGCACCTGGTCGATCGAGAAGCTGCCCGATTTCTGTCGATTAAAAAGAACTCACTTTCGATGGAAGGCTGCATACGACGAAAGAGTCTTGAGTGTCAAGTGTGATAGACGGCAATATCTGATGGTTCAGTGGTGTTTTGGTGTCACAAGACCAGGGATACGAGAAAGTGGCGAGGGGGTGTCCCAGCTCATACAACCCTGCTGCTGAGCCGAAACTGCCGAAGAACATCACTACGTTTCCCCAAGGCGAATAGTAGGCAAGGGTTCATAGCGGTGATCTTGACTTGCATATTCGATAAGGCCAGTCCATTCTCTTCATTGTTAAAAGGCTTCTCATTAGACGCTTTAGATGCTTTTCCTTCTATTTTTATGCCGACAACGAGCGTACAAATTATAGAACCAACAATAAAAACAGATAAAATACGTTTCACAGGATTCCTCCTTTTAAAATCATAGATATTTCATTATTTACTCCTTATCTGCTTTACATGGAATATCCCGGCTTTTGTAAAGCGTGTCCATTTTCCTGCGAATGAGCTGGTCATAGACTGCTTCCTTCCAATCTTTTGGGTCGATTTTTTCGATGGCGACCGAAACAGATTCCTCACCGCAGCCGATGATATTGACAACATCTTCGACGATGGCATCGGCAAGCCGCTGCTTGGTCTGTTCCGATCTTCCGGGCCAGAATTTTACGCTAACATGAGACAGGTTGTTCTCCATTAATCCTTCTGATGCGAATGCTTTGAAAAAATTTTCCCTTCCGGCACCTACAATTCCACTCAAGTCACATGTAACAGCGGCGCCCAGAGCTACGGAACTTTTTTTTATGAAACCCCGACGTGACAATTTCTTATCCATGCTTTCCTCTTTTCCTTATCAATAGTCTTTTTTGTAAAGCTTCTTCTGGATTCTGGAAAGTTTCCTTTTGTTCAATACCTCGGTCAGGATCCTTTGGGCGCTATCAGCCTGGCGATGTAATGTCATCTCTTCGGATTTAGGCGAAACGGCGACATCGGTACGCTTGAAGCGGAATGGAATGAAAAGCTCAGGTATCTGCAGGATGCCAATGACTACTATGAAAAACATCGTAAGCAGGAATCAGAAAAACTGAAAAAAGCGCAGCAGAAGGAAGTACTCAAACTTGCCAAGGACTTTCCA
>JASFSK010000085.1:0-11570 GCA_050114455.1 Desulfobacterales bacterium
GCTGCCAATATAATTGCAAAGCGTTCGCGCTTGTTCATTGTTTTTAATACTGCCGGCAGTTTCATTTTATAATGCCACTTTCATCTGGAATCGGACTTCTTTACCGGACCGGTCCTTGTTGGTGGAATTGATGGTCACTCGCTTAAAAGCTTCAATTTGCTCCAGTTTACTTTTAATATCGTCGACCGCTTCAAATGTGTTGGTCGTTCCCGAAATAATCACGTTGTCCGGCGACTTGACCATACGGGTGATATCCACAGTGATGTTTTCCGAAATACTTTTGCTGATATGGTTCAAAATGTCAATGCTGAGCACCTGGGATGCGGTTGTGGTCTGAAATACGGCACTTTTTTGAAGCTCTTGAACTTTTATCTGCATCTGCTGAAACGGGTCGACAATCCGCTTTATTTCTGGAAATGTTTGTTGAAAAATGCCCGTTATTTGGCGATCGAAGCGATCTATCCGTCGATTCAGGGTGTACGAATCCGCGATGATATTAATAATAAACAAAGCCAGTACCGCTGCCGCAAGAATTCCGGTTTTGACGAGGTATTTTTTATGCTTAATTAAAAAATTTTTGGCTGCAAATCGGCCCTTGTGAAAATTCAGACCTTTGATGCCCCCGATTTCCATCATTGTCAGGGCCAGGGCATTGTCCATCAAGGCCGGATCCCATGAATCTCGATTGTCCCCGTCAACGGGGATTTCCAGACGATCTGCAAAATTCAACCGCTTGACGGGGAGGTCTGTTAGCCTGGAAATATCATTGTCAAAATCGGCGCCGTTCAAACCGGAGCCGGTCACCACCATATCCGGCGGCTGATATTCCGAACGGGAAATCTCTCCAAAAGCAGAGAGCGTGCGATTGACAAAGGCAACCAGCGACTCGGCCCTGCTGTCGTCGGCCACAGGGGTCGGAAACGACCGGATCAGTTTTATTGCCCCGTCAATTACGACAAACAAAGTGCTAATTGCCTGATCAACTTTGAGAAACAGCTGATCTTTTTCAGCATCCGCCCGGTTTGCCAGGCAAAGGGCCGCAGGCAGTCCACTCAGGGTTACCATTACAGGGTCGATTTTGATGTCACCCAGAATTGCAAGATACGGCGTCAGTTCGGATTTCGGCACTGCTACGGCAATGACCTCTGTTTGATCATTGCGGTCTGCAGCCTGCAGGTCGATAAAATCGATGAAGAGATCATCAACCGGATATGGAACGGTAGGTTCCAGCTCAAACGGCAGGACCATTTTAATCTTTTTAGCGTCTTTAAAAGGGATCTGCAAAATCCGATAGGAAAAGTGATCCGGAGAAATTGAGACCACACAATCGCATCCTTCGGTATCAATTTTGGTGCAAATCCCTTCCAGTGCTGTTTTAAACGGATTATCATTGTCGCTGGAATCAGATATCGGGACATGCGCGTGGGCATCGATTCTGCTTTCCCGCAGGCTGGTTTTCACGAGTACCGCGGAAACAGATTCCTTTCGAATATCAATTCCAAGAACTTTTCGGCTCATTGCATGTTTATCCGGTAGTTCCTAAAACCCCAGACTCATAGATAATTTTCTAAAACGTCTGCCAGCTTAAAATTTTGCACGTCCATTTGCCGGATTGAGGGGTTTGAATTCTTTGGACGACGGCAGTCACATACGATTTGATGTTCTCTATTGCAGCTTCGGATTCGATGCGAAATACATCGCTTGATGTGGTAATCAATCTTGGATCCATCGCGATATCGCCCAGACCTGGAATCTCCTTATACCACTCGGTGCTAGAAATGTCATTAACATCTTTACCAGCCTCTATTTCCTGGCGAAAATCATGCAGTGTTTGGACCATATCTTCGTTTTCGACGCCCAGCAGGGCAGCCAGAACGGGCAAATCGGCCGTATTAATATTGATACGCCCCGGCCAGTTGAATGTCGTCCCTGTTCCCTGCCTCATCCCGTGTACGGTCATATACTGGGACAAGCCCGGGCTCTCCCCGCTGCCATAGTACAGCTCGGGAGTGATGCCTTTGATCAGCAAAAGTTCATTAAGATCAGGTATGGGGCCATTTCGGCTGGCATACGGTGGATCGAGGTCCTCATAGTAATTTGATTCCGCTCCACTCAGCCCGGTAATGGCGTCATCATCACCGCTGTCGAGCCAGTCTTTTACCGAGTTGACAATGGCAACCGGGTCACTGTCATCTTTAAGCTGATCCTCGCTTCCGATATATCTCAGATAACGATCCCAGAGCAGGACCTGGGATTGATTAAAGCTACGGCTGTCAGGAAAAGTAACCAAGGCGTTGACCTGGATTTTGCTCAGTTCGTCTGTGATCGTGACGGATAACTTTCCGCGATCAAACGAAATTTCTTCCAGGATTTCATTGATTATTTCCGGGTTGGCCCAGTCCTCCTGCAAAGAATCGACATCGGATTCAGATTTATCTTTGACCAGCAACGCCATGGCGGCATATACTCCGGAGGCGGCCATATTGGTCATTGTAAAATGGTCGCGCATTGCTGCCGTTGAAATTACAGCAAACCGGGCCCTGCGGTTATATTCCAAGGCTGCGGCCACTAGAATCGTCGTCACGGATATTGTTATCAGCAGGGCAATGCCCCGATTATTCTTGAATGTTTTCAGTGCGGCAGACATATTATTCTAAGATTGAAAATTTGATCCTCCGGGCCGGATTTTTGCCAGGATAGCAGGCCTATTGTTCAATCTTTTCCCGGTTGACTGCAAATCGAACCGTTGTTTCGAAGTTGTAAGAAACGGATTCATCTCCAATTTCAAGCTGAATGCCAATGGCGGTCGGCGTTGCATAGCCGTATTCATCTGAATCGGAGTCCCATTCCTCGTATTCGGTGCCTTCGGAATCATAGTATTTGAATGCCAAGGATTTGACATGCTCACTTAATATCGGATCACCATTGTTTTCCGCAAAAGGCGGATATGGAAACAGATGGTCTGCGCGTCTCAGCTCGGGTTGGCCCTCATCCCTGACTTTTACGTAGTAAACTATTTCGGCGACACCGCGCTGTCTACTTTTGTTCAACGGAATATGGGCATTGCTAGCAAACCGAACATTTGCAAAACTTGTGCCACCAATATCACTGTTAGATCCAACAATGCGGTAAGGATCGGGTGGATCATCAAAATTCGGCGGTTTATAAAGCGGCGGCCGGGTGATGTACAAGGCCCCTAGATCTAACGTCATACGGTTCAGACAGTTTTTGGCCATATCATGGTAACGGGAGCTGTTTTTGAGGGTATCCGTTGTAGAGAAAACAGCATTGAACGAAGCCAATATCGTGGTCAAAACAATGCCCAGAATTAAAAATGCAAGCAAAATTTCCATCAGGGTGAAGCCGCGCACGCAGCTGATCGCTGACTGGATATCTGACACTGAATGCCGGGTCATGGTTATTCGATGCTTGATGCTGGATACGCGATGCTCGATGCTCGATGCTCGATGCCGGTTGCTGGATGCCTGATGCTCGGTGTCCGAAGCTGAATGACCGAAACCGGCGATTCGGTTTTCGAATTTGGATACCGGGTTCTCCATCGTGGATGTTGTATGCTTATTGTTCATGCTGCTTGTTAGTTGCCCTCAATTTCTGCATTCCTACTCCCGCATTCAATTATCATTCTCTTAAAAACCGATAGATCCTAACATTATAAGTGTATTCGTCAGTGTTAAAAGACACCATCATATCGATACGCTTCAAATCGGCGCCTATTTCTCCCAGGACCTCTGATGAGATCTCGTCGGTGGTTATGCTCCAGCTATAGCCGGGGAATTTATCACCGAAATCACCGGAATCTCCGGTAATGATGCTTGATGGTTCAGCTTCCAATTGGGCCAGCTTACTTTGAGCCAGCATGGGAGCCTGGGTATAAAACCTGGCGGCTGAATTCATGGTCAAGGTTTGGGTGTGCATCCGATACACGCTGACCAAGACGATGGCCATAATGGCCATTGCGACCATCACCTCCAAGAGGGTAAAACCCGAGGCTGTCTTCCGGTTGTCGATTATATTGCCCTGTTTGATGGCCACGGGTATGCTGTCTCCGTTAAGGTCCTCAATCCTCAAAATCCACATATGTTTCGATAACTTGGACATTGGTGAGGAAAGGTTCTATCAAAAAACTCAGATAGGTCTCACCATCCTGGATGTGAATGAAGGCTTTGTCTGTGTAGCCGGCCTTGTAAAAGGTGATATCAGCCTGGCCGGAGGTGATTTTTTCTTTGGCCGGATACTCAATATCTATGATGCGCAGATCCTCAGGCAGGGCATAGCTATCCAAGGCTGCATTTTCAGCGTCCTCCTGGGACATGGATTCATTGGTTTCCCAGATACGACCACTGTCCAAATCAAAATGCAGGGAGTACTGCTTTTGATCCCGAATAGCACTTTCTTTCAACACCTGTATTTTGCCGATCAGCCAGCGGGCGCTTTCTTTGCTGTCATCCAGAAAAGGGTTATTTTGCAGTCGGGGAAGGGAAAAGAAAAGCATCAGGCCGATCAGCGAGATGACGACAATCAGTTCGATCAGGGTGAAACCAAGTCTATTGCCCTTAAGGGTCGTTTTGCCGGAAGTGGTTCCGCCGCAAGAAGCGGCTTTTAATGTCAACCGTTTTGATGTCATAGCGGCGAATATGAAGATGAATTATTGATGGCAACCTTATGATCCCTTACGAGGCGGACGTTTCGGCATTATTTTTAGTCTAATTCCCAGTTATTGATATCTTTATTTTCATCTTCGCCGCCGGGCACACCGTCCGCTCCATATGAGATGATGTCAAAATCTCCTTTGAGACCTGGAGACAGATAAATAAAATCATTGCCCCAGGGATCCTTGGGCACCCTGCCTTTTTCGAGATAGCCGCCTTTTTTCCATTTTTTGGGTATGTTACCGGTTTCAGGCATCTCCACCAGTGCCTGGAGGCCCTGTTCCGTGCTCGGGTACGGACCGTTGTCAAGTTTGTATAGTTTTAAAGCGGTTTCCAGATTTTGGATATCCAAGCGGGCTTTGACTTGTTTGGCTTCTTCAGGTCGGCTCATTATCTTGGGTGCAACCCACATGGCCAGAACACCGAGAATGATAATAACGACCATTAATTCAATCAGCGTAAACCCCTGGCTTTCATGTCTTAATTTTCGTAGCATTAATATATTTTCTCCTATAATTGACAGTCCTTAACATTCAAATTTCAGTTGCCAACCGTAAATCGAATGACCTACCGGATCAACTGGTTCATTTCAAATATCGGCAGGCATATCGACAAAACGATAAAGCCGACGATCGATCCCATCACCAGGATCATCACAGGTTCCAGATATGAGGTAAGACGTAAAATGCTGGTCTCCACCTCATTTTCATACACATCTGCTATTTTGGTCAACATGTTTTCCAATTGACCGCTTTGCTCCCCGACCTGGATCATCTGAATGGATAATGGCGGGAAAATACCACTGCCGGACAGAGCAGCGCCCAAGCCCTGACCCTTGCCGACTTCGATAGCGGCTGTTTCGACCGAATCGGCAATTAAAATATTTCCGGCAATATTTTTTACAATATCCATGGCAATTAACATGGAGACCCCGTTTTCCAACAGAGAGCCAAGGGTACGAGCAAACCGGGCCACTGCAAGTTTTTTAGCCAAAATTCCCATGCCTGGCAATAAAAGCATCGTTTTATCAATCCAGTAGCGTCCCTTTTCGGTTTTTTTGGCCCGGTTGAAAATCACCGCAATGACCACCATCAGGGCAATCATCATCCACCAGTAAGATTTAAAGAAATCACTTAGAAAGATTAGAATCCGGGTCGGCGTCGGAAGCACTTGTTCCATATCAGCGAAAATAGATGTAATGCTGGGAACAATATAGATCATTAATACAAGCAAAACAACTGTGCCGATTAACATCATAAATATTGGATAGGCCAGGGCTGTCTGAATCCGGTTCATCAAGGCCTGTTGCTTTTCGGTAATATCTGCCAGTCTTTCCAACACAATTTCAAGGGTGCCGGAAGTTTCGCCTGCGCGAACCATATTGACATATAGGGGTGAAAATGCCCCGGGATATTTCGAAAGAGCCTGCGCGAAACTATTGCCCTCCACGATCAGGTTTTTGATCTGGGCCAATATTTTTTTGAAACCATGGGACTTGGTCTGGGGGACCAGTGCATCCAGGGCTGAAACCAGCGGGAATCCCGCTCCGATCAGCGTAGCGAGCTGACGGGTCATCATCGAAACATCGACCGGCTTGACGCGTCCCAGCCGTCGTGTCAGAGTGAATGTTCTGGTTGTTTTTTTCGGTGCTGCCTCGAGGGTCTCTTTGATGGATATCGGAAATATCCCGGTTGTGCGCAATTTTTGACGGGCGGCCTGGGCCCCCTCGGCATCGATAATTCCGGAAGTGGTTTTTCCCTTGCTGTCCAGGGCAGTGTATTCAAATACCGGCATAGATCACCGCTGCTTCTTATAGATGGCGAATAGATTGAACAATACGATATATCTTTGTCGAATTGACTGCCCAATTTTATTATTATTTCATTGTATTTTCAACCGAATTTTCATTCACGCCGAGCCCGGCTAATGATTCGCCTTGCATCGGCCGCAGTAAAGGTTGCCCTTTGAATTATTTTAGCATATAAATTGAGAGGTTTTTTAATCATGATTCAAGTTTGTTGATCTGATTTTTCCATGGTCCAAATTATCAGTGCCCAAACCCAGCCGCATTATCAACAGGCCCGTATCCTTTTTGGTTTGTACGCAGACAGCCTCGGTTTTGATCTTGAATTTCAGGGATTCCGTCGAGAGCTGGCGACCCTGCCCGGCAGTTATGCACCGCCGCTCGGTTGTATCCTTCTGGCGATGCGCAGGCTGGAATATGTGGGGTGTGTGGCGTTGCGGCCGCTTGAAAACCAAATTTGCGAAATGAAAAGGCTTTTTGTGGTCCCGGAGCACCGGGGCCATGATATCGGCCGAATGCTAGCCGGCACGGTCATCGATGAAGCCCGTGGTATGGGGTATGTAAAAATGCGTCTGGATACCATCGAATCCATGAGGACGGCCAGAAGACTGTACCTGTCCCTCAATTTTCGAAAAATTGAAGCCTATCGTTACAATCCTCTTAAAAACCCAAGTTACATGGAGCTGGAATTGTAAAAGGAGGATCCCTATGCTCATTTCCTTGATCGTTGCTATGGCATCAAATCGCGTTATCGGCCATCAGGGAGATATTCCCTGGAAAATACCCGGTGAACAAAAAATGTTTAAAGAAATTACCTTCGGTCATGCGGTCATTATGGGTAGAAAGACCTATGAATCTTTGAAATCCCCCTTGCCTGGAAGAACCAACATTGTGGTGACCCGCCGGACCGACTATAAGGCACCGGGATGCATTGTTGTCCAAAATCTTGATGGGGCAATAAGCGCCTGCCCGGACAGCGAGAACGAAGCGTTTATTATCGGAGGCGGCTTATTGTATCACGAGTCGCTTATTCTGGCCGACCGGATATATCTTACCCTGATACCACGTGAGATACCCGGTGATACTTATTTCCCTGAAATTCCAGTTGACGAATTTGACATTACTAAATCCCGATTTATCGATGGGGTGGAGCCATATCATTTTTACATCTACCAACGGACACGTAAAAATAGTTGATCGAGTCATGGCCGTTCAAAAAAATTTTCACATGACACCGGCAGAATTCAGGGAGTATGGACACACCGTGGTGAACTGGATAGCCGATTACTACGAGCGAATTGAATCTTTTCCGGTCCTGTCCCGGGTCGAGCCCGGTCAGGTCCGCTCCTCCTTGCCAGATGACCCACCCTTAGACAGGGAAGCTTTCGACGATATCCTTAAAGATGTTGCCGAATTGATTCTTCCGGGTCTGACACACTGGCAATCCCCAAATTTTTTTGCCTTTTTTCCCGGCAATACTTCGGGTCCCTCGATACTGGCCGATTTGCTGTCATCCGGTTTAGGCGTGCAAGGCATGTTGTGGGCAACCAGCCCGGCCTGCACCGAGCTGGAAACACACATGCTTGACTGGCTGGTTGATATGCTGGGATTGCCGCCTAAATTTCTTTCAAGCTCCTCGGGAGGCGGGGTTATTCAAGATGGCGCATCCAGCGCATCTCTCTGTGCTTTGCTGGCCGCCCGTGAGCGTATCACCCATTTTAAGACCAATGAGCAGGGATGTGACGATCGTTTGGTGGTGTATGCTTCCAACCAGGCGCATTCCTCCATCGAAAAAGCCGTCAAAATAGCCGGCATCGGTCGACAAAATCTACGTCTGATAGATGTAGATGCCAGGACTGCCATGCGACCTGATCTGCTTGCCGGACAGATCGAAAAAGACATCAATAATGATAGGCTGCCGTGTTTTGTCGCTGCTACGGTGGGGACGACGTCCTCCCTTGCGATCGATCCGCTGCCGGAAATCGGCGATATCTGTAAAAAACACGGCGTTTGGCTGCATGTGGATGCCGCCATGGCTGGTACGGCCGCCCTGTGCCCCGAATTTCGTTGGATTCATGACGGACTAGAAAAAGCTGATAGTTATTGTTTCAATCCACACAAGTGGATGTTTACGAATTTTGATTGTGACTGCTTTTATGTGGCGGATCGTAAAATTCTTATTCAAACATTGAGCATATTACCGGAATATCTGCGCAATAAAGCCTCCGATTCCGGGGAAGTGATTGACTATCGGGACTGGCACATCCCGCTCGGGCGGCGCTTTCGTTCTTTAAAGCTGTGGTTCGTTATCCGCTATTATGGCGTCAAGGGTCTGCAATACCATATCCGGCAGCATATTGAACTTGCGCAGCTATTTGCCGGCTGGGTGGAAAAGGATGATCGTTTCGAGCTTGCAGTTCCACCGTCTTTGAACCTGGTGTGCTTCCGCCATCGGGATGGAGACGAGATGAACCAAGTTCTCATCGATCGGTTGAATAGTGCCGGTGATCTGTACCTCTCCCATACCAGATTAAACGATCGATTTGTGCTACGGTTTTGTGTCGGTCAGACGAACACCGAGCTGCGTCATGTTGAGCGGGCTTGGCGGAAAATTCAAGCAGTCTCAACAGAGTTGGAATAGAACCACTCAGCAAAGGAACTATACTGAAAGACTGTTTTTGTAAAATATACGAGATGATTCAATGGAATTAAATGCGGCATACATAAGGCGCGTCAATCAGCTTATCAACCGGTGTCCCTATTTTAAGCTGCTTTCCATGAAAATCAGGGATGTGGGGCCTGGATTTTCCATCCTGGAGATCGATCTGTCCGAAAAGCATTTACAGCCTTTTGGGATGGTTCATGGCGGCGTGTTTGCGTCCATCATCGATGCTGCTGCATTCTGGGCGCTTTTCTTCGACATTGAAGACCAGAAGGCCGGGGCGACGACTGTCGATTTGAAGTTAAATTATCTGGCGCCGGCGGCAAGCGGGAAGCTGATTGCCAAGGGCCGTCAAATAAAATTAGGGAAAACCCTGGGGTACGCGGAAGCCGAGGTGACCGATGCCGATGGTAAAATTCTTGCGCACGGGACCTCGACACTCATCATACTTGCCGGCAAAGGTTTGGATACCGACCCGCCACTGCCGCCCAAGTTTATTTAGATAAGATTCTTAGGAGAACAAAATGACTGAAGATACAATGGATGCCTATGGTTGGCGTCAGGAAATGTCGATATCCTTACACGACAAGCTTAAAATCGATCTGAAAAATGCCATGCTGCAAAAAGACCCTGAGGTTCGCAACACGATGCGTCTGATTATGGCGGAGTTTCCAAAATTGACGATTCCTCTTACTCTGAAAAGCGGCAAAAAATCCACCCGTCTCAAAACGCCGGCAGAAATTACCGACGATGACATTCTCGGCATTATCAAAGGACTCGTAAAATCAGAACAAACGGTTCTGGAATTAAAGAAAGAAGAGACTTCTGAATACCTGAAAATCTTGCAGGCGTACCTGCCGGCGATGGCTTCCCGGGAAGAGATCGTCGCCTGGATCGCTGCCAACATCGATCTTTCTCAATTTAAAAATAAGATGCAGGCGATAGGGCCGGTGATGAAACATTTTGGGAAACAGGCCGACGGCAAGCTAGTCAACCAAATACTAAAAGAGTGGGAATAGCGCATCCAACTGATTAAACAATAAAAGGGGGACATATGCCCATTCTGTCTTATTTCAAGCAAAAACAGCTTAAAATATTTCTTTTTATTTTATGCCTAACCACTATTTTTTTTGTGTCAGGCAAGGCACATGCTCAACAAGCCAAACAAACATCGACCGCAAAACACTGCCTCTGGCTGGTGCAAGCCCCTCAAAATAAGACGTTTTTTTTATTGGGTTCGCTGCATGTTTTAAGAAGTGATGCCTATCCTCTATCCAACGTCATTTATGAAGCGTACCGCCATTGCGAGAAAGTGGTCTTTGAAACGGATCTTGCGGCCATGATGGATCCTGCAGTTCAGGCTAAAATGATGGCGATGGGACTTTATCCGGAAGGTGAGACCCTCTTTGAAAATATTTCCGATGAGATGGCGATTTCACTTGAAAAAAAGATGAAGGCACTGGGGATGCCCATTCAACAATTCGGGCGATTCCGTCCCTGGTTTATTGCCGTCACGCTGACGGCCCTGGAACTGCAACGGTTGGGTTTTCGTCCGGAATACGGCATCGATATTCACTTCTACAGGCGAGCCGGTTCGGATCAAAAAGAAATCGGTTATCTTGAAACCGTTGACGTCCAGTTGGAGCTATTGGGGAAAATGAGTGAGCACGATCAAAATGCCTTTTTGGGCCAAACGCTAAAGGATCTGGATATTGCGGCTCAGATGGCTGATGATATGATGAATAGCTGGGAAAAGGGAGACTCAGAAAATCTTTATAATATTTTATCGACAAGCTTTGAAGGCTATCCGCAAATCGAAAATCGCCTCTTACGCCGACGTAATATAGACTGGGCCAATAAAATTGAGGGGATGATGGCTGATAATAAAAATGTTTTCATTGTTGTTGGCGCCGGTCACCTCATCGGCCCTGGAAGCGTTGTCGCCCTATTGAAAGAAAGGGGCTATACCGTGAATCAGAGGTAACGGCATGGGACAATGGGCGAAGCGCATAGGGCATGTGGCAATGGGCATCGGGCAAAGAACATTATAGCCATCGTTTGGCTGTATGCATCGTCAAGCCAACTCCATTCATAAGCCGTCCCAATTTATCGGGATGAGAATTTAAAGGATTCTACCGTTGCCGGCGGGGCATGCTTCATGGGTGCCGCTCTGATCAAAGTCGGTTATTTAGGAATTGAGATTTAGCATCTGAATCCCAACATCACCACCACATCCAAGGTCCTTGTAAACCTTCAATCAAGCTCTGGACAAATCATTTCAAAAATTATAGGATAATTTCATTAATTCTGGTGCAGTTTTCAGGGATCAATATTTTTTCACAGCCAAACCCCAAAATCGAAAACATATCCAACTTTGCGGACAATCTATTTTTGATTAGCGTGTTTCTTATCTTGAAGGCGGAAAGGATATCAC
>JASFSK010000086.1:0-11566 GCA_050114455.1 Desulfobacterales bacterium
ATCGCAGAAAACGGCATCAATTTTGGGGTTTTTGGTGACGATGTCGGATAGCGCTTTTTTGCAGGCAGCGGCCTGCATCGTCCCGGTCGTCACTTTCCCGACGACTTTGACATTCGGATACTTCTTAATTTCTTTGGCAAAGCCCTCCTGGCGCTGATCGTGCTGGGGCACGCCTTCGATGGAAACAACCCAGGCCAGATTTCCACCTTTAGATCCCAATTCACTGCCGATGAATTCGGCAAAATATTTGCCCACCGGTTCCTGTTTGCCCGACTGGGTCCGACAGGTGACCTTATCGGTAGTCACCCAGCGGTCGGCCGTCACCGTTGGAACACCGGTGTCGTATATTTGCTCGACCACCGGTGTCAGCGCCTCGCTGGTCACCGGGTTAACCATGATCAAATCAAGACCTTTGCCCATCAAATCCTCGATATCATTGATTTGTTTTTCAGCTTTCTCGCCGGCATCGGTTTGAATCCATTCACCAATTTCAGGTGTCAGTGATTTTTGGTATTCGATGCAGGCCTGAAAGCATACCCGCCAGGAATTATTGACGCCGGGATTGGCAAAACCGATCTTCCAGGGGGGCTTGGTTTTGAACTTTGAGTTGTCCTTCATTTTGATGGGCTCCAGCATTTTGAGACTTAGAATCTCCTCGGCCGCTGCGGCGCTCGGGGGGCTGAACAAATGGCTCACCTGCATGTACCACAGGGCAACCGGTGCTGACAGGCCCAATTTTGCCACCTTGGCGAGAAATTGACGTCGATTGACTTGTTTGGTTAGAAATTTTTCCCTTAGCTCATTCATCTCGCCACTCAGTTCTTTGTGTTCCATGGTTGCCTCCTTTGGGGTTTTTGGATTTATGAATCAGACGCTAGCCTTGGGGACTGTGCAGTGGTTGCAAAATTTTGATCCCCGTGTGGCCGATCCGGTGTCCGGCGATATCATTCCAGCGAAGACCCCTTCTTCAGCTGAGAGGTCGCCGGCCCTTGCCAATTTTTTCGTATTTCATGACCCACTTCGTCGGATACCTCCAGTTCCAGCCGGTTCTCTGGAATGTAAGTATGACTCAAAATCCTTCTCCAACTAGTACCCAATCGCCTGGCCGTCTTTTCTAGGGTCGGATGCGGCACAGTAGCCGTTTTCCAGACGATGGATCACCTGGGCACCACCAAACAGGTGGGTGGGTGGGTTTTTAACGATGCGGTGACCGCGACGTTCCAGTTCACTGACAACCCGGGATGAAAATCCGGTTTCAAGGGCGAGGTTGAAATTCTCATCGACATGCCAGCGGGGGGCATCGCAGGCGGCCTGGGGATTTTGCCCGTAGTCGAAAATTCGAACCATCATTTGTAAGTGCCCTTGGGGTTGCATACTGCCTCCCATGACGCCAAAACTTATCAGGGGCTGCTTTTCGCGGGTCACAAAGCCTGGGATGATGGTGTGATACGGACGTTTGCCACCGGCGACACAATTCGGATGGTCTGGGGTGAGGACAAAGCCAAGCCCCCGGTTTTGCATACTGATACCAGTGTCCGGAATGACAATCCCCGATCCGAAACCAAGATAGTTCGACTGGATGAACGAAACCATCATGCCGGTTTTATCCGCCGTCGTCAGATAGACAGTACCGCGGTCTGTAGGAATCTCTGATTCAGGACAGGCAGCCTGACTGATTGAGATACCTTTTGCCCGGCGTTTTAAGAAACCTGGGGCTAAAAAATCCAGCGCAGAGACCTTCATAAAGGCACCGTCGGTTATGTGTCGGTATGCTTCCGCAAAAGCGATCTTCATCGCCTCGACCTGCAAATGGATGCTGTCGGCACTATCCACCGGATAGGGCGACATATCAATTTCGCGCAGAATACCAAGGGCGATGAGGGTCGCCAATCCCTGGCCGTTCGGCGGTATCTCATGAAGATGAATACCCTGGTATTCGATCGAGATGGGTTCGATCCATTCCGAGTGATGGTCGGCGAGATCTTCAAGCGTCATGGCGCCGTCGTTGGATTGGGCACAATCGACGATTTTTTGGGCCAGATCGCCGCGATAGAAGGATTCGCCCTTACTTTCGGCGATTGCCTCCAGCGTTCGGGCCTGGTCGGGGCAGCGAAACCATTCACCGGAATAGGGTGCTCGGCCCGCCGGCAGAAATGTGCTGCAAAAGTCAGGAAAAGATCGATAGATCCCGGCGGCATCCGCCCAGCGCTCGGCTGTTATCGGAGAAACGGCAAAGCCGTTGCGGGCATATTCTATAGCGGGTACAAATAGATCGGCGAAGGGTAGGTTGCCAAATCGATCGGACAACTGGCGCCAGACATCGACTGCCCCGGGGACGGTGACCGCATCCCAGCCGAATGCCGGCATTTCCTGCAAGCCTGCATAACGTTCCAGCGACCATGCCAGGGGCGACCGTCCCGAACCATTCAAACCATGAAGCATCTGCCCATCCCACACTAAGGCGAAGGCGTCGCTACCGATTCCGTTGCTGGTGGGTTCAACCACCGTAAGTGTCATGGCAGCGGCCAAGGCGGCATCAATGGCATTGCCGCCTTTGAGCAACATCCTTAAGCCGGCCTGGGAGGCCAGCGGCTGAGAGGTGGCAACCACGTTGCGGGCGAACACCGGCATCCTTTGGGACGGATAGGGAAATTTCCAAAAATTGGTCATCGTTAAGCCCTATTGGGTTCAGCCTTTACTTGTTAAGAGTGCCTTTTCACCCAACGGGAGAAGTCGGGCCTTCTGGATCCGGGTCAGTGTCATAAGCAGCATAAATCAGTTGCAACATATGTGAACCCTGAACCTAAAACCGATCAGTTTAGGAACAATTACCAAATTACAAATTGCTGGCGCCATCGATATTTTACATAAGGTTGTCAAAATAAACCCTCTATCGGCCTAATAGAAAATACACCGGGTTCGATGCCGTGGAACGGCCTTGTAATGGGCGTGCTGACCCCGGTTCCAGAGAAAGCTATCGAGATCCGATGAATTGATTATTTGGCCTTTGGTAGCACGAATTTCATGCTTAATGAGCTCCACCGCATGCAGGGCGCAGGCTCGAATCTCAACTTCCTCCACCGATCCTGACGGAATCAACTTGGCAGCCATGATCTGCTCAAGCAGCGATTCCTCATAGATTAAAATGCCATCCATTCGCAATACGTGGGGCACCAGATTGTCGGCAAAGATCGTCAGTTGGTCCAAATCTTTGAAAGTCCCCCATCTTTGTCTCTTAAAGGCGATGGAAAGATCCGCTGCCGTAATCTGCCCGCGTTTGAAGAAGGGAACTTGATTGCCTTTGTAAAGGCTGACATCATTAAAATAGGGCATTTGTTTGAGAAACTGCACGAGACGTGCGGCCGATGATTCGGCGCTTTCCACCAGGTTGGTAAAGCTTCCATTGAAAAAGTCGAGCACGTATCGTCCTAAATCGTTTAAGGACTTGGAAAAATACTGCATCAATTCCCGGATGACCTGGTTGGTGGGATCCTGCCCGAAGATGCGGGTACATTTAGCAACCGTCATTCGATCCAGATCCGCAGCTGATAGACCGCCCTGGTTTTTGTACACATCATTCAGTGAAGATGCAATAGAAAAATACCCCGACAACCCGGGCCTTTTAACCAGTTGGGGAAAATAGCCGGAGCCAAAATTGATGGCGTTCAGGGTCAGTAAAAAGGCAACCGTCTTGTCTTCTTTGCCAAGGTAATGACACCCTGGATTCAGTTCGGGCTGGATAACTTTATCGACCGGCAGTGAAGCGGCATAGGAGGGAATATGATCGTAGTTAATGACAACCCGAGTGGCTTTGGCGGCAACGTCTTTACAAGCCTTGCGTACGTGATCAAACAGGTTTCCCATGTCCTCCCAATTCCAATCGTTTATCAAAATCTGTTGCGTTTACTCGATTATGGTCAATACTTTCTCCGCTATCAAACGAGCTACCGTGACAGATTCGGACATATTGGAAGCCGAAGTGATGGCATCGACTTCCGGTGACGCCGGTCTCCAGGCATCCAGCCGGCCGGTTGTGAGGACTACCAGTTTGTTTTTGTTCTGAATATTATCAATAAAGCTCTCGACCCTTGGGTCCGGTCGACCGGCCATGCAGGCATTCAAAAGGACAATGGCACGGTAGTTATCAACAGACTCGTTTGGAAGCCATTTTACATCGACCACTTTTATATACTTTACCTTATCACCCAGAACCCTCTTAACTTCTGAGACGACCTCCTCCTTAAACTCGCTTTTTTGAGTTGCTATCAACACTTTGCTTTTAGCAGTTGTCCTGTCACCGGTTTCACCTGTATCGACGGTTTTCAGACCGCATCCGATAGATATCAGAAAGCAAATTATTAAGATACAGGCACCCGTTCTGTTTATCACCATTTTGTGATCGGAAACCAGTCGATTCAATTTATCAGGATCAGTAATTTCTGTACTCATATCGACCTCCTTCTTCATCCCGATCTGAGACACTGCGTCCTCAAGGCCAGGTTAGAGGTATTTGAACTCATACCGTTTGGGCTTAGACTCAGACCGAACTCATGGACCCGGATTGCTATCCTCCCTTCCTGCCATTTGTCAGCCTGGCGATCCGGATGGTTCTACCGGATAGACTGCAGGGTGTATGTCGGAAGAAGACCGTCATCGGCGGTCACTGTGGCGCAGTTGGTGATACCGCTGCCAACCAATACGGAGTCGATTCCAAAGTCATATGCGCCCCGGATATCGGTTGCCATCTGATCGCCGATCATTACCATATCTCTGGTACCGCTGCGCCGCTGCGCCTCTTCAAAGATGGCGGCATGGGGTTTGCCGAGCCTGTCAAACTGCAAATTATTCTGTGCGGGATATCGCTGATGCAAGGCCGCTTCGAGGATCAGGGCGATACTGCCGCAAGTTATGCCAAAATCCTGTTCGGATTTAGGATAGATCAGATCAGGGTTGGGCAATACCAGGTGAACGTTATCTCCGTTGTCGAGTTTTTGAATCAAACCGGACAGTACAATATCCACCGTTTCAATGAATGGAAAGCCCACCTCATCCCCGATTACCAGGACCTCAAATTTTTCTCCCGGAGGCACCACCTCTCCGCCAGACCACCTCACATAACGGGCACTGTCCTCGGGACCGAGCACGATGCAGCGTAAACCTGCCAGTCGGTTTTGAATAAAGTAATCCTTCAATAAGGCACCGGAGGTGACGATCCTATCGGCTTCGATGGCCAGGCCCATGTCAAGAAATTGTGAAGCGGTCGTTGTCGGTAATCTGGAAGCGTCATTGGTCAATATGTAATAGGGCTTTGCGGCTTGATTGAGTTTCGAGATCAGCTCGACGGCACCCACAAGTGGCCCCGATGAATGGACCAGGACACCATAGGCATCCAGAAGGAGTACCTCGTAGCGGTTGATCAAAGCTTCAATTGTAATATCCTGGACGTCATTCATTGGGAATCTTCTGCGCGATGAAGGGTTTCTTTTACCATTAATGCGGCTGCCAGAGACAGCACGGCACCTGCCAGACAAATCAAGAACATGTTTCGAAAACCTGCAGCTGTAAATTGTCCCTGACCCACACTCTGAGCTGTGAGCACAGCGCCGATGAGGACCTGAAAAAAAGCCCCGCCGGCGAATGGAAATAAATTAATCGCTCCAACAGCCGTACCGGAGATTTCAATTGGAAAAAGTTCCTTGGAAACCGTTGCAATTACCGGTCCCACAGCACCACCGGAGAAGAAAAGACCGAGAAACAGCAGGTATAGCCACGGCAGGGTCATTGCTTCAACAAACACACCCATAATTGCGCTGCTCACGATTAAGATCCCACTGCAGCCGATCAGCGTCGATCTTCTGCCGAACCGATTGGCCGACCAGCCCAACAGTGGGCTGCCAAAAATCAATGATAGTGCAAAAGTGGACAAGACACCGCCGGCTGCCGCCTTGCTAAGGCCGTACACTTGCATCAAATAGGGTCCACCCCACAATCCCCCGATGGCAAAAGAAATGCCGATGATACAAAAAGCCCAGATGGCCGCAGGCCAGAATCGACCTGAAGTTAACACCATCTTCAGACCGTTTAAGAGCCCGTAGTTTCCATGCTCTTTGTCCGAATCCAGATTGATTGGCGGTAAACCCATATCACTCGGCCGGTTGCGGACAAACGAATATACCAGAACAGCCATCAATAGGGTAATTGCCCCGACAGAAACAAAGGTCATTCTCCATCCGATGGTGTTGCTGATCCATGCCAGCGGCGCGCTGGCGGAAAGTGCACCGATACCGCCCATCGACATGAAGGCACTGCCCATGATGATAAATTGGCGTGGGCTGAACCATTCGGACAGCAATTTGAAGTTGCATACAAATATGGTTGAGACGCCGAGGCCGACCAGAATTCGCCCCATTATAGCCACCGCTAAGGTCGGTGCGATTCCCATTATGACCGATCCGATGCCTGCCAGAATGAGGAAAACTGATGCGGTTTTTCGAGGTCCCCAAGAATCCGCCATGAGACCCGTGGGCAGCTGCATGATGGCATAAGAATAAAAATATGTGGAGCTCAGCACCCCCAGCAAGGTTCCGGTAATACCAAATGAGGATTGAATATCAAGAGCGATCACAGCCGGACAGAGGCGGTGAAAGAACACCAGGACATAGCTCAGGAAAATAAGCAGACAGATGAAATATCGATAAGCTATGGTCGTGTCTCCTTTGCCAGAAATGTTGGTCAGCCGACGGTTATCATACCACTGAGCCGAGCACAGAAAATGTCCGTCTACAACCCGCGAAGGCGCGGAACCCACTGGTTGGGATTGTCCCAGTCGACCGCTTTCCAGCGAATTTTCTCTGGCTGTACCTCTGGGATGATGTCTTTGAAGAAGGACAACCGTTGCTCGTCTGTCAAGGGGGTGAATGATTCGGCGATCGACAGGTTTTGCTCCAGCTGAGCCATTGTCTCCATCCCCACTATCACTGTGCTGACTGGCAGACTGAAGGCGTAGCGCAGCGAACGTTCGACCTCATGCGTCAGACTTCCCAATCCCAGAACCTTCATGCCGATGGTCGCCACTCCTTTGGCGTTGGCGACGGGTAAAAACTCTTCGGCAAAACTAAGAATAAAATGATCCAGTGCCGACGCTGCAATCAGCGCGCTATCAAAAGGAAAGCGGTTGAGCGCCTCGACCAGAATTTGTGGATCCGTATGACAGCTGATACTGATGTTGCGCACGATGCCCTCGTCACGCGCCTGAATTGCCGCTTCTAATGCGCCGCCCTTACCGATAAAGGCGTCCAGCCGGGAATAATCCCATACGTTGTGCAAACGCCACTCATCCACATAATCCGTCTGTAATCGAGACAGGCTTGTTTCCAATTGACGCCTGGCCCCGTCCCGTGTGGTATCGTAGGTCTTCGTGGCAAGCCACATTTCCGGCCGCCGATGTTTGACAACCTTGCCCAGTCGGGTTTCCGCCTGTCCGTCAGAGTAAATCCAGGCTGTGTCGAAGTAGCGGATACCCCTGTCGATGGCCATATTGACGATCTCAATAGCTTCCTCTTCGGTACAGTTATGATCGTCCACGATTCTCTGTCCACCAAAACTCAAAATTGGAAACTTCTCTCCGGTTTTGCCAAATGGTCTTGTTTCCATGGTAATCTCCCGCAAAGAAACTTTTTTACTGGTTCAAATGACCACTGCTCAATAACAAAAAAAATCTACCAGCACAAGATCGTTACTGCAGAAAAAACAAATCGAATTTAAGCCAAGACCGTCCGTTTTAATATAAGGCTGATTAAGACCGCAAAATAGCCCTCGGATCCCTTGCCATGAGCGCCTTGGGGGGGGGTAAAATTTTAAATGATGGAGTTGCCGATGTCTCTGAGACCTGTATTCGCCGATCATTTGCCGAGACGTGTTCGGCAAAAATTATGTGTAAAGAATCTCCTTCAATCGCCGATATTAAGATGTAGTTATCGAACTTGATTTTTGGACATGTATGCCCTCTTAAAATTAGTCTTGTGTTAATGGATCGTTGTTTATGTTTTATTCGCTAAAAACAAAAATGATTTTTTTCATAACACTCATCATGACCATTACCGGTCTTCTCATCGTATTTTATACGAGCCGGGATGTTGAAAATACGATATTGAAAGCCGAGAAATCGCTGGCTCAGAATGTGTTGCAAGTGGTCGACCTAACCGTTCAGGCTGACTACAATAAACTCCTTTACGAGAAATTTGACATGATCACGATGTTAAAGGAGCGCCTTAAGGGCATTGCTGATCTTTCCCTATCCGTTTTTGAAATGAATGAAAGGTTGTCTCGGCAAAAGGCTTTTAGCCAACAGGAAGCAAAAAACCATTCTCTGCAATGGGTAAAATCGGCAAACTTCACAAAAGGGGACGTGTTCGTATTTAATGAGAATAATCGATTAATTGCCCATACCAATCCTGAAATTGTTGGAATGTCGATAGAATCGCTGAAAGATATCGAAGGCCGTCAAATAGCAAATATCCTGGAAAAAAAGAAAATGAAGCATAGCGGACAATCGGCCGTGTTTTATTGGACGAATTTGGATGAAAGATTAAAAAAAAAGAAACTGGGTTTTTTTGTACAATTTCCAAAATGGCGGTGGACGTTATGTGCTGAAATCGATTTTGATCAAATTGAAGCTGAAAGCCAAAAAAAGATGGAAAAAATAATTAACACATTGAATAAAACCTTCGATAAAATCGAGATCAGTGCGGGCGGATATGCTTTTTTGTTTCAAGGGGACGGAAAACTACTCATTCATCCTTTTAATAAAGATGCAATAAATTTAGCAGAATTAAAGAACCGGGTAACGGGGAATTCATTGTTGAAAGATTTAATAAGAGCTGCTTTTAGTGCTGACAACTCGCTACGCTTCATCGAGACGGTGCACAATGGTTATAAAGAGGTTGAGGCCCATGTCCGTTATTTTGGGGCATTTAACTGGTATTTTGGTGTCGCTGTTCCAGTAGATGAGATCCGTATGCCAGCAAGAAGAATCGTAACCCGCCAAAGTATCATCATCTCGATGATTTTTCTTTGTTGCCTGATTTCGGCTTATTTTTTAGTGTCAAATCTCGTCAAACCTCTAAAATTGCTGGCATCACAAGCTAAAGATGTTGCCTCCATCGATTTTACAAAACCCGAAAAAAAAGATAACTCAATTGACAAATTGCCGCAAAAGCACAAGGACGAAGTAGGTAAACTGGCGGAATCTTTTGTCTTTATGGAAGCGGAACTCAGAAAGAATGTGCAGCAATTGATAGAAACGACGCAGCTAAGAAAGGAAGCGGCAGAGGCTGCTAACCGTTCAAAGAGCGAATTTTTAGCAAATATGAGTCATGAGCTTCGTACGCCCCTCAATCACATCATCGGTTTTACGGAGCTATTGTTGGACAAACATTTTGGAGAGTTGAATGCCCAACAGGATGAATACCTGAACGATATACATCAAAGCAGTAAACATCTGCTTTCGTTGATCAACGATATTCTTGATTTGTCAAAAGTCGAAGCTGGCAAGCTCGATCTCGAATTCGAACCGGTCGAATTGATGTCAGTACTAAACAATAGTCTTGTAATGGTAAAAGAGAAGGCCATTAAAAAGGGCCTCAACCTAAATATAAATGCAGGAGAGAATACTCTCACGATCTTGGCCGACAAACGGAAATTAAAACAGATTATTTATAATCTGCTTTCCAATGCTGTTAAATTTACAAATACCGGAGGAAACATCTGGCTCAAAATTGTCCGCATTAATTGCATCATTCAGCCGGATTTAACGCTGGATGATCAGGACTACCTGAAAATATCTGATAAAGATGAAAAAAGAAATCACATTGGGGACGTAAAGCCGACTGATTGTGTAAAAATTTCGGTTTCAGATACCGGAATCGGTTTGAATCTCAAAGATCGGGAACGTGTCTTCAGAGCGTTTGAGCAAGCAGACGGGTCTGCGAGCAGGCGCTACCAGGGTACAGGGTTGGGATTATCATTGACCAAAAGGCTGGTACAACTGCACGGGGGAAAAATTTGGGTCGAAAGTGAAGGAGAAGGTAAGGGAAGCACTTTTTGTTTTATAATTCCGGTTGATCCCAAGGCAATTGTCGGCAGCATCCAAATTCAAAATCAAAATCCGATTAAGATAGTTTCTGAGTCCAAGGCCATCGAGATCGGGGCAGGCATTTAGATCTTTTTACTAGGGTCAAAACTTCAAAACCTCGAATTCTGGCGGTGGCCGATATCGATGACATTCTGGCTGCCAATCGATCCTTTCGTAATTGACTGAATGGCGAAAAAACCATCGATATTCTAATGCAGGAAATAAAGACAACGAATTCGATAAAATGGTTGGGGAGAAGTCGAGCGGGATCGTGAGAGTGGACCCGCAGACAGAGAACTGTAACAATAAAAGCCAAATCGAGAGTAAAACTGATTGCGAATGGTTAGCCAAAACTCGAAATCCAAAATTCTCATCGTCGATGATGAGCCTTTAAATGTCAAATTGCTGACCGCCATGATTCCACCCGATCAATACGACACGGCCTCAGCCTGCAGTGGGGCGGAGGCGTTGAAAATTTTAACTGACTTCAGCCCGGATCTGATTCTTCTGGATGTCATGATGCCCGGTCTCAACGGCTATGAACTCACAAAAATTCTTAAAAGCGATACAGACAGACAGGATATTCCGATTGTTTTGGTCACCGCCTTCGGCGGATCTGAGTATGAGCTCAAAGGCCTGGAAGCGGGTGCTGATGAATTCTTGAATAAACCGGTCAACAAGACCGAGCTTTTGACCCGAGTAAAGTCATTGATTCGGCTGCGACAGTATAGAGAACAATTAAAATCCCGAACTTGTAGCATGAATTCGGCTACCTATGGAAATGATGAAAATAATTGTTTAGAAGATCAGGGATTAAATTTGCCGACCATTTTGATCGTAGAGGACAATAGGGTCGATGCCAGGTTGCTCCAGCGATATCTCCATGGTGAGCCATACCAGATAAAATTGGCAGCCGACGGTGAAGAAGCCATATCAAGAGCCCAGCAGGAACGAATCGACGTCATATTGTTAGACCTGCTCTTACCGGGGAAAAATGGATTCGAGGTTTGTAGCACGTTAAAAGAAATGGAACAGACACAGAATATTCAGATAGTTGCTATCACCGGTCTCGACGATTTGCAAAGCAAGCTCAAAGGCATTGAACTCGGCGTCGACGATTACCTAAACAAACCGGTGAATATGCACGTGTTGCGGACACGCATCAAATCTCTTGTCAAGAAAAAAGCCCTGCTTGATAGGCTTTGCAACAGATATGAGATGGCGGTTCATTCTGCCATCACCGACAAACTCACCGGGCTTTATAATCGCAGATATTTCGATTATTTTATCGACCTCGAGCTCAAAAGATCACTGCGGGAAAACTCTTCATTGGCCCTGCTGATGATCGATGTCGACAATTTTAAACAGATCAACGACACACTGGGACACCTGCGCGGAGATGAAATTTTAGGAAAGCTTGGAATTATCATCAAG
>JASFSK010000087.1:0-11526 GCA_050114455.1 Desulfobacterales bacterium
TTTCTGTTCGATCTAAGCGGTGTGATGGTCCTCATCGGCGTTGCCGGCATGATGGTGCGCAGATGGCAGCAGCGGGCAGATCGAGAAATTTCCGGGCTGCCGGCAGCCGACTGGGTGGCCTATGCCCTGCTTGGCGGCATCATGTTGGGCGGCTTTTTACTGGAAGGTATGCGCATGGCAATGACGGGTAGTCCCGACGGGGCACCCTATGCGTTTGTCGGGGATGCTATCAGCCGCATGCTGAGTGGCTTTGAATTGACCGGTGTCTACGGGTATGTGTGGTACCTGCATGCGATTCTCACCGGGGCGTTTGTGGTGTATCTTCCTTTCAGCCGGATGTTTCACATGATCATGGCACCACTGAGTCTGGCGATGAATGCGGCTTCTGAGAGGAATAATTAGATCGCTTGTTTTATTCAGCATATAAACGGGGTTGCGGGCCTATCTAAACCGGTTCGCCGGTTGGTCCGTCGGCCGGCGTTAGATGAATTTGATTATACTCCATTTTCTGCCGGCTCAACCGACTTGACTGGCTGACCGGCAAACCCATTGTTCATTGATTAAATTATGACTCAAAAAGACTACACGATTAAAGAACTTGCCCAGATGGAGGCCTGCACCAACTGTTGCCTGTGCGCAGATGTTTGCCCGGCTGTGTCCGCCTCGCAGGATGGACAGTTGTCCGGTGCCTATCGTCTCCTTGAAATGCGCAAATTGATGCGGTCGCGATCCGGATTTCTGCGACGTTTCTTTGGCAGGAAGACACCCACCCAGGAGCAACTCAAGCAATTCAGTGAAACCGTATATCGTTGCACCCTGTGCGGACGGTGCCAGGAAACCTGTCCTTCGGGTATCATGCTGCGGGACCTATGGTTGTCCTTGCGTCAGGACCTCGTCCACACTGACGCCTATCCCCGGAAAGTGGATATGATACTTGAAAACGTGACCGAGAGCCACAACGTTTTTGATGAAGACAACGATGAGCGAGTGGACTGGGTGGAAGACCTCCGGAATCCGCCCGAACATGGATATGTCAAAGACACGGCGGAGGTGGTCTATTTTACCGGCTGCGTGGCATCCTATTTTCCCATGGCCCAAAAAATTCCCATGGCTTTGGCTGCCGTGCTGGACGCCGCCAAAGTCGATTTTACCCTGCTGGCCGAGGAAGAGTGGTGTTGCGGATTTCCGCTATTGGGGGCCGGTCTGAGGGATCACTTAGAAGATCTCATCGAGCACAATATCCAAGCGGTGCGGGACAAAGGCGCTCGCACGGTTGTTTTTGCCTGTCCATCGTGTTTTCAGATGTGGCACGAGCACTATCCCCATGATTTCGAGATTTATCACGTAACCCAGTATCTCAGTCACTTGATCAGAAAGGGCCAATTGCAGTTAAAAGAGCTTGACCTTGTCGTCACCTACCATGATCCCTGCGATCTGGGGCGTGGCAGTCGGGAGTATGATGCCCCCCGGGATGTCATTCGGGCCCTTCCGGGCATTCAGCTGGTCGAAATGCGCCACCATCGCGAAAAATGCCTCTGTTGCGGCGGCGGCGGTAACCTGGAGATGATCGACAGCAAATTGTCCGGTAAGATTGCCAAGTCCAAGGTGGACGAGGCCCTGGAGACGGGGGCCCAGGCGGTGGTGACCGCCTGCCAGCAGTGTGTGCGAACCATGGCGACCTATGTTCGCAGAAATAAACTTGATTTGGAAGTTATGGACATCGTGCAGCTCGTTCAAAAGGCCTTGGCCAGTGATGAGTAGTGTTTTCGTTTGATTTAGCCTATTATCCCAGGACCGAAAAACTGCTATCCGTATTTATTTCCCGTAGGCGGGAAAAAAAATTCAGGCCGATGTCTTGTTTGAGGTGTTTCAGACGAAAGACCACAGGATCTTTATCATGGTCTCTGCCGTTCTCACACTGCTCGATTAATTCCGCCATCATCTTTCCCACCACCGGGGCGGTTTTATACTGATTTCCCGAAGTTCCCACCGCCATATAGTAGCCGGACAAGTCCGATTTGTCGTAAATGGGAATCCAGTCATCGGCAACATCGTATAAATCCACGACCCCCTGAATTTGATTTGGTATTTGTATATCCGGGATTCTCTGGGCAAGGCGGTAAGCCTGCGCTCTGGCCTGTGCGGTCAGGGCGCGATTGAAATTGTCGGGATCATCGATCCATTCTTTGGGATCACACGGCGGATCTTCGCTGCCGGTAAGTATGTGGTTGCCGACTTCGGGCCGCCAGTAAGCGCCGATATCACTGTCGGAGCTCGGACATCCCACCGATTCGAAATCAAAACCGGAAGGAGCGGGCAGGTGGGCTACCTCATGCCGCAATGCCCTGGTTTTAATGCGCATGCCCTCTTCAACACCTGCAAGACGATTGATAATGAAAGAATGGGGACCGGCCGCGTTGACGACCACGGGGGCCTCAATCCTGACCCCATCCTCTAATTCTACACCCAAGATCCGATGATTTGTTTTAAGAAGGTTGACCACCCTGCTGTTAAATTTAAATTCAGCGCCGTGGGCTTCGGCCGCTATCTGGACGTTGTGGGTTGACAAAACGGGATCGGAGATGTATCCGCCTTCGGCGTAATAGAGCGCTCCGGGAAGGGGCGATTTATTTTTCGATCCAAAATCAGGATCTTCCGGTCGCCGCGGCGGATAGTAGCTGGAATCATCCAGGATTGGGAATCTTTTCATAATCGTCTCGAATCCCCAATTCTCGTAGCTGATCCCAATCTCACCCATGATGCTTTCGACCTTTTTCAGATTGTCATTTGCTTGGGACTTGAAAACCAATACGCCCTTTTTAAGGAATTTGGCGTAACCTTTGGGGTCTTCCGCACCTAAATAGGTGGACCAGTCATTCCAGTACTGGTAGCTATCGTAGGCGACGGCTGTTCCTTCCAGGGTTGAATAGTGGACCCTGACGACGGCGCAGCTGTTTGCCGTCGAACCGTTGCCGGCCGCTGAGAGTTTGTCAACGTTCAGGGTTTGCCAGCCTTTTCTGCTCAATTCCAAAGCGATGCTGCAGCCAATGATGCCGGATCCTACGATGATCGCGTTGTATTTCGTCTTCATTTTTTCTCCTATAATGAGGATATCGAAACAAAGCTCTCCAAGCTTGGCAAACATGGGCCTAAAACGGGCTTAGGTTGCTCGCTGGGTGCGAACTAAAATGGTATTTCGCAATTTAGAGACGGTGCGCTCAAAGCCTGAAAATGCTTTTTTGGATTCATCTCCCCAGCTTTTCTCAGTCTCGACTGCGGCTTTAAGAGCTTGGACCTTATTTTGACAGTTTTCCAAAAAAGGTTTGGCCTCAGCTGTTTTTACAAAAATTGTCTGTTCGGCTTCCTCAAGGTCTTTGATCAACAGTAACAGTTCTTTGCGGTCATTCTCTTCAGCTCTATCCAGAATAATCTTGGCATCTGTTAAGATTTCTTCAAGTTGGGCGATGCTCATCATTAGCTCCTGTTCTTTAAAACCATCGGTGGGCGGATATTGCAACTATCTGTTAAATCTTTATATTTTAAGCGGTTAACACTGTATAGTCCTCTTCACCGGATACCCCGATTCCGAGTTCAATGGCTCTTTTAATCAGCGGCATCTCCCATACCGGCATTTGGATCAGGTTGTCGCGCGGATAGGATTGGAGAATTTTAACCCCTTCAGCGTCAATCGCTATTCGGTCGCCAGAAGCCATGATGACACCGGGTTCGACGACTTCACCCTCGGCGGGCCCATTGGTAACAAACGATTTTCGTCCGTCCATAATGATCAAATCAGGGCCAAGGGGCAAAGAGAGCTCGATCATTTTCATGTCCATGGGTTCATCGGTCTTGCCCAGCCTGTAATCGGCGTGCATATACTGCATGTCGACAGGGTGGGTCACTCCGACAATCAGCTTCAAGCTCATGGTGAATCGGGCCAAAAAATGATGCTTCATACAAGGCAAGAAAACAATTTTATCAAACTTCTTCAAAGATTTATGATAACCGGCATAGGTCCACCACTTGGCTTCCGGCCCTAGTTTGACATCCATCCAGGGACCGGAATCGAAATCGATGACCGGCAAATCCATCTCTTCGGCGAATTTAAAAACACCCATCTCTTCCAGCACACGGGCGGTGGGCATCCACGGCCAGCCCGCACGTTCCCCCAGGGTTAAATTGGTGATACCCTCTTCCCGTAACAATTCAACCACCGCACCCAGAAATCCAAGGTCACTGGATGCCGGGAAAGGATCATCGCTGTTATAATTGGCTTTCAGCAGCACTCGATCCCCGGGGTTCAGTGCCCGGCGCACACCGCCGACCATGTCGACTGCCTGTTTGATTGCCTCCTTCAACTGGCGATCGCTTGTAGAAACTTTGGAAACCAGCGCTTTACCATCCCGGGTGTAAACATTCTCAGGGCGATGCCGCCATTCGTTTTTTTCTTCCACCTCGCGTTTCATTGCGAAAAAATCTTCTTGTCTCATTGATATTAACCTCCGCGATTAAATAGTTTTATGCTGAACTTTGCTATTCAATTGCTTGTTTGTAAAGAGCCCTTAAATGATCGATAAAATCCTCAAACAGATGATTTTGATACTGGAGCAGTCTTTGTGATTCATTTGTATCGTACCAACCTGTCCAGCCTGGCCTCTCTTGAAAAGTGGCGTTTTCAGGAGGAAAATCAAAGGCCTCGCAAATAGCATGTGAGTATTCATGACCGGTCGATTGCCAGGTTTGACCGCCGGCAATCTGCAGGACTTTTCC
This sequence comes from Desulfobacterales bacterium, assembly GCA_050114455.1. Taxonomy (GTDB): domain Bacteria; phylum Desulfobacterota; class Desulfobacteria; order Desulfobacterales; family JAFDCJ01; genus JAFDCJ01. The sequence continues at coordinate 4,771 of JASFSK010000087.1, forward strand.
CATGGCGGCTTGATTGCCGACACAGTTTACGACGGCATCGGCTGCATCCATGAGATGAACAAACTCTAAAGCTTGATTGGCCGTAAAAAACCACGGGCGCGGAATTTCCAATAGTGCCGGCACCGAAACGCCAGAAATTCTCAACATCACAAAAGGTCTATTATTTTTTATAATATCCTTCTCATTTTGCAGTTTTGTCTCTCCGTAAAAATCAACAGGATTCTGAGGGTGATCAATGTGGACGATTTCCGCTATAGGCGCTCCATAGGTTGCCACCGAAGATGCAAAAATGATGGGGATTTTCGGATCCAACGCTTTCAATAGATTTTGCGTGCCTAAAATGTTTATCCTGTTGGCAAGCCCCTTGTTTTCTTCGCTTATCGGCGGCATAATTGCGGCCAGATGAACCGCCCAGTCGATACCATTACAAGCCCTTGTCAATTCTGAATTTTCACAAATATCCCCTTGTAGCACTTCGATATTAGGATGTGTATTGGTAAATGAATAGTCAAGATCCGGCAAGTCTAACACACGCACATCATGGCCACCAAGAGCCAGCTTGATCACCACCTGTCGCCCCAAATTTCCCGCTCCTCCCGTAACAAGAACGACACCCATCGTTTTATCTCCCGGTATTTATGCTACTAGCACAGATTTCTGACGTCTTTCTCCGTTTTGGCATCAAATAATACGGTACGACTCGGGTCAAAGGCAAGACATATTTATAATTAGATCTTTCTCTGTCAATTTTTATGAAATACGACTATACTTGTGAACCTTATAACCAAAATTAGAAAGGAAGTACAAAAATGAAACGCATGTCGAATCCAAAAGGCGGTTATTATTTCTTATCCGGTATTGCACCTTACTCTTCAGGGGTTGCCGCCATGCCGGGCAATGAAATCATGCATGTCATCATGCGCAATCCGCCGCCATACCGTGAAGGCTTCGAATTCATCGATCGCCACCTGGCAGCGCTGGGTAGACCCCGACAAGCGTTGTGCGCCATCCAACTCAGGATTCCGCGGTCGTTTTCCTTCGAAGAATTTTCTGAGTTTAACCAAGGCTACTTGGATATTCTTGACGATTGGGATCTGCCGATCGATGGGGTGAATCCGATTGCCCGGACGAATGTGGCGCCGGCGGTCAGACCTCCGGGAGAAGCGGTTTTATACGCCTTTTCATACACTGTCCCGCAAAAAAACAATAACCTGCCGCCTACCTTCATCATCGCAGGCGCCGGCGAACTGAAAGAAGGAGAATTAACCCCTGATTATATTGTAAGGCCGGGTGAAACAGGTTCGGATGCGGTAAGGGAAAAAGTAAAGTTTGTGATGGGTATCATGCAATCACGGTTATCCGGACTGCAAGTGAAATGGACGGAGGTTACCACGGTGAATATTTACACGGTTCATCCGCTCCATCATCTTCTGGCTGAAGAAATCCTCACTCCGATGCAGGAAGCCGGACAGCACGCTGTCCGCTGGTATTACAGCAGTCCCCCTATATCCGGTTTGGAATATGAAATGGACATGCGGGGGGTTCGCAGGGAATCCTATCTTTAAAGACAGAGGCTTTTGTAATCGGCCTTGGGCCAGACCATTGAAACCAATATCCTTCGAGTGATATGTCTTTCTTTCTATCTGGGAGTTGATGCACCGATTGCAGTTGCCAGGTTGCGAACCGCTTTTTTGCGGGAGCCCTTCTCTAGTATGGCACCCAGAATCCCTTGGGGCAGGAAAATAATGAACAAAATCAGCATCAGGCCGTAAATGGTGGTATCCAGACCGACCATCGCTGTTCCAATGAGAACCCGTAAAAATTCTGCCAGTGAAATCGTAATAATGGCGCCCACCGTGGGACCGAAGGCCACATACATGCCTCCGGCAACCACGGCGAAAACGATCTGCAAAGATATGCCGACGCCGGATACGGTATGCGGATTCATGTACATTTGGTACTGGGCATACAAAATTCCGCCGAGCGCCGTCATCACCGCGCTGATGACGGTGACCCGCAATTTTTGACGGGTTACGTTGATGCCCACCGAGGCAGCGGCATCCTCATCCTCGGAGATGGCATCCAGGGCATAACGTTCCATGCTGATGTCAATCTTCTTCCAGACCCAGATCCCAAAGGCCCAAAATGCCAAAACGATCAGGTAAAACGTTTCCTTATCCGCAAATTGTAAGGCATACAGCGAGGTTCCTTCACCGAAACGCTCCGGGGTCAATCCCAACGAGCCACCGGTATAATTTCTCAACGCCATGATGATCATGCGAATCACCTCACTCAATGCGAGGGTGACCAAGGCAAAATAATGCCCGACGATTCGAAATCTGAAACAGGGATAGCCGATCAAAATGGCAATTCCCATTGAAAGCAACAGTGCTATGGGGATGCCGAGCCAGGGGGTCAGGGAGAGATAATTCCATAACATGGCGACGGTGTAGGCACCCACTCCCATGAAGGCGCCATGGCCAAGGGAAACCAGACCGAACCGTCCCATCAAGGACCAGCTCGTGTATGTAAAGCTCCAAATGAGGATCGTAATGAGCACGTGCATGTAATACTGCGGTACACCTATAAATGGCAGCGCTATCAGTACGATGGCTCCGATCAAATAAATTAGCTTATTCATGAACGGCTCCCAAGAATTCCCTGTGGTCTGATAAACATCATGACGATAAAAACTGCGAATGCGATCACGTAACCCCATTCAATCTCAGTGTAAAATCCACCGATTGCAATAATTTGGCTGAAGATGAAGGCGGCAATAAAACCCCCGAGCATATTGCCGAGTCCTCCTAGGACACAGATCATAAAGGTAATGGGACCAAATGAAAGTCCTATGGCCGGGTGAATGTCATACTGAAGCACCAGCAGACAAGCGGCCAGTCCGGCGAGCCCGCCGCCGATGGCCGATGTGGTCAAATAAACCTTGCGGCTGTTGACTCCCATCAGGACCATCACTTCACGGTCTTGTGAAATGGCCCGGATAGCGGTTCCCATATAGGTCCGCGCCAGAAAAAAGTATAAAACCAGCATTGCAATCAAAGCGGTACAGAAAGCCAGCAGCCGGGCAAAGCTGATGTACATCCCAAAAACCTCCAGGACCGGCAATCGTAGACCGATGTTGCGAAACTCGATGCCGAACAGCAGCGTGGTAAAACTTTGCAGAAAGAAGAGCAGTCCCCCGGTAGCCAGCAATTGATTGATGGGGGCGCTGCCCAGAATGGGTGAAATAATCAAAAAATGTACGAGGTACCCAACCACTGCCACCATTGCGATGCCTGCCAGGCAGGCGAGTATCAATGGAATTTGAAACTTCACATACAGGTAAAAGATGGTATACATCCCGACCATGACCAATTCGGCGTAACAGATCCAGACGACATCAATCACGCCGAAAATCAGATTCAAACCGAGTGCCAGCAGCGCCAGAACACCGCCCAGCAATATCCCGTTGACGATCGTTTCCAATAGATATATATCGAACATGTTGTTTCACCACAAATCGTATGCTGTTGTTAAACGCCGATATAGGCTTTGCGGATCTCTTCGCTGCCCAGCAATTCAGAGGCGCTGCCACTGGCTTTGATACTGCCGACTTCCAACAGATATGCCCGGTCCACTACTTTGAGAACTTGCTGGATATTTTGCTCTACTATCAATACGGTGAAGCCTTTTTCCCGAATCTGCTGTACCAGTTCGAAAACCTGCTGGACGATCACCGGAGCGAGTCCAGCCGATGGTTCATCCATAAGGAGCATTTTTGGATTCGACATCAAAGCCCTGGCGATGGCGCACATTTGTTGTTCCCCACCCGAAAGTGTGCCGGCAAATTGTGCACGGCGTTCCGCCAAGATTGGAAACAGTTCATACACAAATTTGAGACGTTCTCTGAACTGCTTTCTCGCAGACGGTGTAAATGCCCCGATCTTCAGATTGTCTTCAACCGACATGCGGGGAAAGAGGCGTCGGTTTTCAGGAACATGGGAGATACCGAGGTCGATGATGGAGTAGGGCGGCACGGTTTGCAAATTTTTACCTTCCATGGTCAGCATACCATCACCAGCCCTAATAAGGCCTGATATCACGCGCAGCAGCGTGGTTTTTCCGGCACCGTTAGGCCCGATGACCGCAACCGCCTCGCCCTGTTCAACGGTCAGACTGATGTCAAATAGCGCCTGGAATGAACCGTAATATGCATTTACGGTTTGGAGTTTGAGCACTCTTTCTCTCCTTTAAAACGGTCAAATTCTGAGTGGGAAAAAGGTAAAAAACAATTCTAGACAGACTTTTTTTGCAGCTGGACCTCTTCACGTCCGAGATACACTTCAATCACTCTCGGATCGACTGCTACATCCTTGGGAAGGCCCTCTGAAATCTTCTGGCCGTGATCCAGCACAATCACACGATCAACGATACGCATCAAGACGCCCATGATGTGTTCCACCCAGATAATCGTAATTCCTTTTTCGCGCCGGATGGCCTCCAACATGTCTGCGGCCCGATCCATCTCGGTTTCATCAAGTCCACCGAGGCTTTCATCCGCCAGAAGCAGCTTCGGCTGAGTGGAAAGGGCCCTGGCCAGTTCCAGTTTCTTCAACCCCGCAGCACCCAAGGTGTCGATCGTTACCCCGGGATCGGTAGGTAATTTGACCTGATCCAGGGCTTCTTTGGCCAACTCTTCAGCTTTTGACCGCGAAATAGTCCCATTATGCCCGAAATAGGCGGATACTTTTACGTTATCAAGCAGGGATATATTGCGGAAAGGTCGCGGGATCTGGAATGTTCGGCTGATTCCCAGATGACAAATCTTATCCGGGGCCAGATTGGTAATATCTTTATTGTCAAATTTGAAACTGCCACCAGAGGGTTTGAGAGCACCGGAAATAAGGTTGAACATGGTGCTTTTGCCGGAACCGTTCGGTCCGATTAACCCTAATATCTCACCTTGTTGCACTTCGAAGGAGACGTTGTCGATGGCAACGAATCCCCCGAAGCGCATCACCGCATTTTTAACTTCAAGCACAGCCGCACCTTCCTTTCAGCCTCATAAACACTGCTCACTTGGCGGCATAGGGATGAGAGGCGGGAAGCGGCAGAATGGGATCGATGGTCTGGAGTGCGATCGGCCAGGCAATCTTGGTTTCCCCATCGACATATTGCATCACGACAGGGGTTGCCATCTCATTTTGGCCGGCCATTTCATGACCCGGTGGATAAAATTTGACCCCATACCCCTGGATGGTACCGCCGACCGGAATGTCCGTGTCCAGAGCGGCTTTGCGCAGGGATTCGGGGTCATAGCCACCGTATTTTTTGATGGCCCTGGGCAGCACATCGCTGAAGAAGATCCAGGTCTGATTGAACCCCATGCTGACATGCGCTGGAACCTCCTGGGCGTCGGTGGCCGCTTTGTAACGTTTGACCATTTCGGCGGTCAGGTCGCCAAGACCGGGCGCCAGGGTTTTGGGATCCAGCAACTGGGCGGCTACCGGATCGACGTTGAAGGTGTAGTTGACGTCGCTGCCGAAAGTGGCGATCAGTTTATCAATCTGCGCGTAACCGGCGCCGTGTCCGATAAGCGCCTTGAATTTAAGGCCCAGCTCACGACCCTGGCGCAGCAACAGCGTAATATCCGGGTTGTACCCGGTATGCAAGATAACATCCGGCCGGGCCCGTTTCAGTTTGGTCACCAGGGATGAAAGATCGGGAGCTGTAGCGGCATAGCCCTCTTTCAAGACGATGTTCATGCCGTGGGCCTTGGCGCCGACTTCATTGCCGGCAGCAATTCCGCTGCCGTAGGGACCGTCCTCATGGATGATCGCTACCCGCACATCCTTGGCATCTTTGCCAAGTCTATCTTTTGCGTAATGGGCAATAAAATCAGGTGAGACCAAACCGTAGGTATCACTGTGGACCTGGCATCTGAAGACGTATTTCAGGTTACGCCCTTTGAACACGGCTGAAGACACGCAGATATTGGCCCACATAAATTTTTTCTGAGCGTCGACTTTGGCCGCCAACGGCACGCATTGTCCGCTGGAAAATAGACCCATCAGCAGATCCACGTTTTCCTGATTGAGCAATCGTTCGGCTTCGTTGATGGCCACTTCCACCTTGCTCTGGGCATCGGCATAAATTGCATCGATCTTATAGCCTTCAACCCCTCCCCGCTCATTGATCATATCAATGGCGATTTTTGTGCCCACAGCCCCCGGTTCTGAACCACCGGCTGCATAGGGACCGGTGTAGTCAAAGATGACACCGACCTTGATCTCTTTAGCGGCAGCCTGAAGGCAAAACACGGACACACAAAGCAGAATGGTCATCGTACCGGCGAGTAGCTGAAAATATTTCCTGTTTTTCATAACGGCCTCCTTTTGGTGGTTATGGGTTGATCTGACGACAATGGATGTGACTACAAATTTGGTGGGATTTTCCAATCTTCGAACAAGATAACCTCGAAACTATTTAAACGCAAAGGGCCTGGCCCGCCCGGCGTGGTAGATCCTTCGAAGTTACAATCTTCGAAGATTAGGAGAAATGAAAAATTATGTCAAGGAGAGATTCGCACTATCGGTATTTTTAGTGCCTATGAATCAGCTACCATCAGAATAATCTTGCCGATATGTTTGCTGCTTTCCATCAATTTGTGCGATTCGGCAGCATCCATCAGGGGAAAGCGGGCCGCGATAAGAGGCTTGATTTCTTTGCTTTCGATCAACGGCCAGATTTGAGTGCGTA
>JASFSK010000088.1:0-11460 GCA_050114455.1 Desulfobacterales bacterium
AGAAGCTTTTAAAGCTTGCTAGAACCTTGATTTTTCAAGAGTCGGAGGCTTTCATGGGCAGAGCGTTTAAAGGTTAAAATTGATTTAGGAAGGAAAAATGAAATATACTGTACTGGGCCAAACCGGTGTGCTGGTATCCGAATTGTGTTTTGGCACCATGTCCTTTGGTAACGAAGCCGATGAAAATGAGTCCGCCCGGATGTTCGCTCGCTGCCGCGATGCCGGCATCAACTTTTATGACTGCGCCAACAATTACAGTGACGGCAGGGCTGAAGTCATTTTAGGGCGGCTGATCAATGACTGCCGCGACGAGATTGTCATTACGACCAAAGTCACCCACCGGACGGGAAAAGATGTCAACGCAATCGGTTCTTCCCGGCGGCACATCATGATCGAGATCGAAAAAAGCCTCCAAAGGCTTGGCACAGATCGTATCGATCTGTATTTTATCCACCAATTCGACGAACTGACGCCAATCGATGAAACATTGCGGGTGCTTGACGATCTCATACGTCAGGGCAAAGTCCTCTATATCGGGGCCAGCAACTGGGCGGCCTGGCAAGTTGCCAAGGCGCTGGGCATATCGGCCAAAGAAGGATTGGCACGCTTTGAATGTATTGAGCCGATGTACAATCTGGTGAAACGCCAGGCGGAAGTCGAACTCTTTCCGCTGGTGCTGTCAGAAAATGTCGGCGCCATCGTTTACAATCCCCTGGCCGCCGGCTTGTTGTCCGGAAAATTTTCAGGCGGCAAATCCCGCAAAACCGGTCGTATCGTAGAAAGAGACCTCTACGCCAAACGCTACAGCGATCCGGCATATTACGATATTGCCGAGCGCTTTTACAATTGCGCAATGGGAAAAAACATCAACCCGGTCACCTTGGCAGTCTCCTGGGTTAAGGCGCATCCTGCGGTGACGGCACCCATCATTGGTGCCAGAAATATGGAACAATTATCGGCTTCGCTAGCGGCTGCCGACCTCGATCTGACAGCGGAAATGCGCCAAGAGATTTCAAATCTTTCGATTCACCCGGCCAACGCGACCGACCGGCTGGAAGAAAATTTGGATGCAGGCTTTCAGCTTCGCAGTAGAAGATGATCATCTCAGAGTAAAGCGTGATGATTCTGTGGTTGATGTGCATTGCGTTAAAAAACCATCACGATAGCTATACCCGAGATTTGCATCTCAATCCTGATTTCACCTGCCGCCCGGCAAGTACACGCCTATCAGCCCTGATAGACCTGATCTACGATATCAGTGATAACACAGGAAATGTCGTTTGAATTCAAAAGTTGGATGACATACGGGAGCTGATCTTTCTGGTTGATGGATAACTCCGTGTAACCGTGGTTTTGAAAAGTGCGAAAGCCGTTGGCTTCCAACACGAGGCGGGCATCTGCCGGATTTTCAACCCGAAGCCCTAAAACGGTAAAATCTTCCATGTAAAATTGAGGCAGCAAACGGTCCGGTGGACAAATTCTGTCTATTGACTTAATTGGCAAGATTGGCAAACGTGTCATGGCTACAATTTATTTTTATGAAACTCTACATAGGAGAACTTTGTTGATTACGCAAAAAATTCCGAATTTGTCATGCCGGACTTGATCCGGCATCCAGAATTTTATGAAGTTACTGGATTCCGGCCTTCGTTCGATATTCGCTTTTTATTACTCCAGCATAGCCTTCATCGCATCCACCGCCTGCCCGGCATTGGCGCCGTATCCATCAGCACCTATTTCATCCGCAAATCCCTGGTTGATAGGGGCACCCCCGACAAAAACACTCAGCCCCGGTCTCAGTCCCGCTTCCTCTAACGCGTCGACAACCAGCTTCATTTGTTCCATGGTCGTTGTCAAGAGGGCCGATAATGCCAAAAATTGCGGTTGGTGTTGCTTCACGGCGTCAACAAATTTTGATACCGACACGTCGATCCCCATGTCGATTACTTCGAAGCCGGCGCCTTCGAGCATGATCGATACCAGGTTTTTTCCGATGTCATGCAGGTCGCCCTTGACGGTTCCGATGACGGCTTTCGCAATGGTGTGTTCTTTTTTGCCAACCATATAAGGTTTGAGGAATTCCATCCCGGTTTTCATGGCACGTGCGGCGATCAGCATCTCCGGTATATATATTTCTCCGCGGCCGAATTTGTCTCCGATAATACCCATGGCCGGTATAAACCCGTCTTGGATAATTTGATCGGCATCAGCGCCCGCGGTGATCGCAGCATGGGTGAGTTCTTCGACTTTTTTTTGGTTACCCGCCATTGTAGCTTCTTTAATTTGCTCAAAATTCGCCATGATTTTTCTTCTCCAATCGACTGAAATCTGTTTGATTGCCGTGATGGGATAATTGCCATACTTGTGGACTGTCTTTGAGATGGCGGCAACGCAATCCACTCATTTTCCAATGGATCGTCTCCAGATATCCTCATCGCATTTTCAATCCGCTCAATTATTGCAAACAATTCTGGTTATTTAAAAAAGTAAATCTAAGATCTTAGATATAAGACTACTATAAATTTGTCAACTTAATTTTTAAATTTTAATTGAAATTAGAATTATATTTAATACACTGTTTTTATTTTTAAAAATTTAAATTTTAAATCAATTCCTCCTGATTCTTTAATTTAAAATTAGTTGTTGACAAGCCAAATTTGATTATATATCTAAGATCTAAGCATGACATTCTCGTAAAATGTCATGTCTTTGGAATCTATGTTTCATAATCTGCTAAAAATACTTCTAATTTCAATTTACTTTTGTGAAACTGATTCAAGTATGGGTCGTGTGATACACCGCAAAAGATATTGCCAAATATAACTTTGATTCGAAAATGAACAAGCTTAACCAACTTTCTTCCCTTCAAAGCGTTGACACCCCGCCGTCGATGCAGGAAATTGCGTTCCAGGCCATCAAGCAGGCCATTATGCGCAGGGAGTTATTGCCGGGCAATATCTACAGCGAGCAAGCAATCGCAAAAGAGATGGGGATGTCCAAAACGCCTGTTCACCAAGCGTTGCTTGATTTGGAAAACAAAGGATTCGTTACGATATTTCCGCGCAAGGGATTCAAGGTGAATACTTTGTCCGCCAAAAATATCAGGGATATGTTCGAGTTGCGACGGACACTTGAACGGACGGTGGTATTGAAGATAGCCCCCAGGCTGACTGCTGAGGAAATCCGGGATCTTGGCAATATCGTTCATCAAATCGAACAGTCTCGGGATCCAATCGATTTTCAAAAACACGACCGTGCATTCCATCGATATCTGGCATCCTTAAGCAACAATACTTACATCATCACTGCCCTGAATACCGTATGGGATTTAAGCGACTGGGTCGGTGCCAACATTCTCTACAACTGGGGTGGTTTCAGCCAGGCTGCCGGGGAACACTTGGCAGTGTATGAACTTTTGACAGCCGGCGAGGCGGAAAAGGCCGCGGCCGCAATGGAAAGGCACTTAAACGGCACCGAATCGCGGTTTCTTAAAAAGTTCGTGAGCAAGCGTCACGATGAGCCTTAATCAGTCAATCAGATATAGACAACTGCGATGACAGCACCCATCACCAGGGGTCAATGCATCCAACAATCAGCGACCACCAGCAAAGCTGCGGATATGAGAATGGCCGGGGCCGTCACTGCTGGCGACCGCTGGTTTTAAAGAAAGGAGGTGAAACACACCGGCCAATGAAGTATTTTTCCCAATGTCGATAATAACCCTAGCAATGGTAGATATTGAATAGATATTTCTATCGTGAGCATTAAATCAAACAAGGAGGAAAGATGATGAGGAAATCTCGCTTACATTTGATTGTCATGATAACTGCAGTTCTTTTTTTGATCAGCGTCTTGCTGACAGCGGCACCGGCGTTTGCCAAGAAAAAGATCGTGATCGGCAAACTGCCCATTACCCTTGAAGCGGCCTACCACCAGATGGTCTCCTGGCATGCCAAAAACTATGCCAAGAAAATGTATGGTGCCGAAGTCAGAGTAGTTGACGGTCAAGGCAATCCGGACGTCATGGCCAATGCAATTGATACCTTTATCGCTCAAAAAGTGGATGGTATTTTGATTCATGTTCCGTTTGACGGCGTTATGGTGGAAGCCATTAAAAAATGCCAAAAATTGGGAATCCCGGTCAGCACGACCTACGTGGAGCCTTCCCTCAAAGTTGCCCCCCATGTTCAACAGATGGAAATCCCGGCTTCATTTGAAATGGGCAGAATTGCAGCGATGAAGTGGAAAGAATGGTACCCGGATAAAACCTGCTACGTTGCCGGGATCGGCTGGGGTGGATTTCCCCATGTCATGCGCATGCGGTTTAACCCCTTTATGGAGGGCGTCAAATCCATTGACCCCAACGCCAAGATGCTCGCCAAATTGCCCGGCAATTCATCCACAGAGGTTGCCATGCAGGCAACCTTGGATATGCTGGCTGCCCATCCGGAGATTAACATCATTCAAGGCGGCAACGACGAACATGCCATGGGCGCCCTGGCGGCCGCCGAACAGTTGGGCCGGGGCAAGGCGGTCGACGGTAAATGTTTGACGGAGATCATTGTTGGCACCGACGGAAATGAAGCGGCCTTCCTTAAAATTTATGATCCCACCAGCGCATTGAAGATTACGATGGCCTCACCCGCCAAAATCAATGCCTATGCCGAAATCGACAGTATGATGGCCATGATCGAAGGAAAACTCGATCCGAAAAAATGGGTGGAAATTACCACCTATAACTTGCCGGCCTCCTACTGGACGACCCCTGCCAATTACGTCGAATTTTTCCTGATGGACAACATGAACTCCAAAGTCAAATTAACAAAATAGGTGGCGTAATTCAGGCTTGGCGACGAAATCAGGGAATCCATTCGATTCCCTGATTTCAGCCGAAAGGCTTAAAAATTTTAGATTACCAATAGCGATTAAATATTAAAGACATTTTAGAGAAAAATTCAATGAATGAACCAGCTGCCGCAGATTCATACCAGAGCATTCACCTGGGCCGCATATTTGATGCCAAGAAGGCAACCCTGATCGGCGTGAACATTGCCATTTTTATTTTTTTCACCATCGCGGCACCCAATTTCCTGACCGCCCAAAACCTGATGTTCGTCATTTTAAAGGTCTCCACCATTATCATCGTAGCCACGGCGGCGACCTTGCTCATGGTTACCGGTAATTTCGATTTGTCGGTCGGCAGTACCCTGGCGTTTACCGGAATCATGCACGCCTATATGTCCAAACACGGCATACCGCCCAGCTTGTCGGTGGTATTGGCAATTGGTTGGGGCATGCTTTTAGGATATTTAAACGGTCTGACAGTTGCACGCCTTAAAATTACCCCGGTTATTGCCACTCTGGCGACCATGTATATTGCCCGCGGGTTTGCTTTCCTGGTGGCCCGCTGGGATGGTGGTGCCAATATATCCGCCGGTCTACCCCGGGATTTTAGCAGTTTCGGCCGCACCATGATCGGACCCCTGCCGCTGTTGGCGATTATCATGATAGTGCTGGTGGCTGTATTCATCTTCATTGAGCGCAAAACGGTATTCGGCAGATACATTTTTGCGATGGGCAGCAACCCCGACGCCGCCCGTCTGTCCGGTATCAATGTTCCCGGAATAATTACAACCCTATATATCATTACCGGTGCTTTTGCCGGGCTATGCGGAGCGATTCAAACCTCACGGATAGGCATGGGCTCACCCCAAAATTTCAAGGGATTCGAATTTGATGTATTGATCGCCCTTATACTGGGCGGAACCAGCCTTAAGGGCGGTGAGGGGTCGATAATCGGCATGGTGCTGGGTGCCTTAATTGTCGGTATTGCCGGCAACGGACTCAATCTAATGAACGTATCGCCCTATTACCAGTTGGTTTTCAACGGTGCCATTCTGATCATTGCAGTAATGATATATCAGGGGCTTGGCAAGAAGTTTCAATAAGGAATATCTTGATGGAAAAGATCGTCATTGATGTGAAACATTTGGTCAAGCGTTTCCCCGGGGTAGTTGCCCTGACCGATGTTAGCTTTCAAATTCGCAAAAATACCGTCCATTGCCTGGTCGGTGAAAATGGCGCCGGCAAGTCAACGTTTATCAAAATTCTAACCGGTGTCTACCAGGCCGACGAAGGCGAGCTTTTACTGAATGGCAGCAGCCATCAGCCAAAGAATATCAGAGAATCCCGCAAGGCCGGCATTACCGCCATTTATCAGGAGCTCAACGTGGTCGATGATTTAACCGTTGAGCAAAACCTGTCACTCGGCAAGGAAAACCATAGACTGGGCGTGGTTCAAAAAACAGCCGGCCTCGACCAGGTTGCCGCCATCCTCAATGAATTGGACCCGCGGATCGATTTAAACCAGAAGGTTGGCACACTGAGCGTGGCCCAGAAACAGGTCATTGAAATCGCCAAAGCCATCTCTTCGGATGCAAATATCATCGTCATGGATGAGCCCACCGCCGCCATCAGTGAAGAAGAAGTCCGCCGGTTGTTCGAGATCGTTCAGAGCCTGAAGCAACAGGGCGTCACCATTATTTATATTTCCCATCGACTCAGCGAAATTTTTAAAATAGGCGATTTTGTCACGGTATTCCGGGATGGTAAGATGATCAACACCCTGCCGGTAGAGGCGCTCAGTCACAACGGCCAGAGTCAGGCGTCTGTCGAGCTGGTCAAAATGATGCTGGGCAAGGTCGTTGCCGCGCATTACAAGCCAAGTAAAATCGATTATCAGACCAAGGTGCTTGAGGTCCAAAATATTAGCAATCATGCCCTGAAACAGGTCAGTTTCGATCTTCACCAGGGGGAAATTCTCGGCTTTTACGGATTGGTCGGTTCGGGCAAAACCGAAACGGCCAGGGTGTTGTATGGCCTTGATCCGTATGAAGGCAAGGTATTGATTAATGGACAGGAAAGCCGACTGGGCAGCGTACGAAAGGCCATTAAAAACGGCATCACCATGATTCCCGAGGAACGCCGGGCGGATGGCATCTTCGGGGTGTTGTCGATTCGCGAAAACATACCGATTATGAAGATGGGCAATGTACTCAAAAACCGGATTGTCAGCCGGATAAAGGAGCGAAGCCTTGCCCGAAGCTATATGCAAAAATTGAGGGTCGTCGCCATCAACGAGGAGCAGAGTGTATCGTTCTTGAGCGGCGGCAATCAGCAGAAAGTGGTCATTTCAAAATGTCTGAACAGTGAGAGCAAAATATTTCTGATGGATGAACCCACCCGGGGGGTGGATGTCGGTGCCAAAGAAGAAATTCATAACATCATCCGCGATCTGTCAAAAGAGGGGTGCTCGATCATCGTCTTTTCGACCGAACTGCCTGAAATTATCAACCTGTGCGACCGTATCATTCTCATGTATGAAGGAGAAATCCGCAAAATTTTAAAAAATCACAAGGATATCGATAGCGAAGAAATCATGCACATCATCACCGGCGGCCAGGGGGGTGCATCATGATTAAAACCGCTTTGAAAAAAGTTACCCAGAGACAGGAGTTTGTTCTTTTCGCTATTCTGGTGGTTATCTGCATCGTATTTACGGTTATCGCACCTTTTTTTATGAGTGCCTATAATATCGGCAATCTACTGAAAGCGGTCAGTATGATCGTGATTGTGGCCTGTGGCGGCACCCTGTTGATGATGACCGCCAATTTCGATTTAAGTACGGGTGGCAACCTCATCTTCAGCAATATCATCTTCGCAATGACTTGCCTGGCCGGCGTGCCGGTGATCTTCGCGCTGGGCATCACGATCCTGTGCGGTTGTTTTATAGGTGCCATCAACGGTATTTTGGTGACCCGTTTTTCGGTGACGCCCTTTATCGCCACCCTCGGCACCTGGTTTGTATTCAAAGGCATTGCCAAAGCCATTACCGATAACAATGAAATCAAGGCCGGTCTGCCAAAAAGCTTCGACTTTCTGGGCCAGGCGCAGCTGGGGCCGGTACCCATGCCGGTGGTCATTTTGGTGGTGGTCGTGGCCGTTTTTTTATTTTTGGAAAGAAAGACCCTGCTCGGCAAGTACGCCATGGCCATTGGCGGCAATCCAACGGCAGCTTATCTTTCGGGGATAAATAGTGATAGATTTGTTTTTCTGTTGTTTGTCATTACCGGCGGTTTGGCCGGTTTGGCCGGTTCCATAGCCGCTTCCCGCATTGGCAGCGGAAATCCCCGCATGGGTGATGGATTTGAATTCGATGTCATTATCGCAATCATTCTGGGTGGCACGCGCCTGGCCGGCGGCCGTGGGACAATTCTGGGTACGCTGATCGGGGCCTTGATCGTGGCCGTAATCGGAAGCGGTCTTAACATGCTGGGCATGTTGTCTTTCTGGCAGTTGGTGCTCAAGGGCTTTATCCTTGTGTCTGCAATTTTGCTCAATGAAAAGCTGGGAAAATAAATGAAATCTAATTGAAGGAGTTCAACCTATGCCTGATTATAGCGACCTCATTAATTTGGTCAGAGGACCCCTGCCAGAAAAACCACTGCCCTGCATCTGGGATTTTTTTCCATGTCACGCCGGCGCCATCGGAGATGTCCCCAACTTTCTGGAATACTATTTTGATGTCGATGAAAAACTCCGGCTGCAACAAAAGCTCCAAAAGCTCCTGCCCCAGGCATTGATTCTACCCGGAATCTTCCCGGATCTGGGTGTCATTGTCGAGGTCTCGGCATTCGGCGGACAAATCATCTGGTTCGAGCAGGGTGCACCTTTTATCGGTGAAGCGATTAAAGATTTCAAAGAAATTGATTCACTGAAATTGCCCAAAGCAGGGCTCTCCGGTCTGATGCCCCTGGCATTGACCCAGCGCGAGATCATGCGCCGCAAGCTGAAGAGTCAGGGCGTCGAGATGGAGCACTGGGGCATGTCCATGGGCCCGGCCGAGGTAGCCGGTCTACTGCTGGGATACGAGAACTTCTATTTGGGTCTTTATGATCACCCCGGACGCATAAAAAACCTGATGGAAATGGTGACAGAGCTGATTATCGAGTGGTTGCACATTCAGGATGACGCTTTCGGGGGAATGGAGTTAATGTGCATTGCCGATCATGTCTGCAACCAGGTCACGCCGGAGCAGTTGGCAGAATTTATAGTACCGTATGAACGAGCGATTTTCGCTGAATTTCCGAAGGCCGTCAAAATTTACCATAATGAAGGATTGCACGTGGACGAACAAATACCGATGGTCCTCGATTTCGGGGCCGACATCTGGCACTTCGGCAGCGATCAACACGATATATCTGATCTTTACACTAAAGTCGGAGATAAAATTGTGCTGTTTGGCGGATTGGATCCCCACGGCGTCATGCGATTCGGAAAACCGGATGAGGTTTGTGATGAAACCCGGAAGGTCTTACAAGCGTCACAGAACAGGCGCCTCCTGCTATCAACGGGAACCGGCACTACCCCCGAAACGACGCTGGAGAATCAAAAAGCCATGATCGAAACAGTGGCCAATGCCTAATTTGCCACTATGGTTGGCAAACTGGCCCCTGCCATACGTTTCAATGAAGAAAACGAAGTACAGTCTAAAATCACAGTCGGAGAATTGCTTAAATGAAAAATGATGATGTGCTGTCAATTCGATTGAATGCGGAGGATAATGTCGTTGTTGCCATGCAGGAACTGGCCGCGGGTCGCCAGATACACGCTGAAAACATAGTTACGAGAGTTCCGATTCCTGCCGGGCATAAAGTAGCCGCCGGAACCATTCAAAAAGGAGATTATGTCCGCAAATACGGCCAAATTATCGGCGTGGCATCCGTCGACATCCAGGCCGGTGATCATGTGCATACCCATAATCTCAATATAGCGGAATTCAGCCGTGATTACTCAGTGGCATCCGACGCCAGACCCACGAATTTTTTACCACAAGAAGAACAGGCCACCTTCGATGGCTTCATCCGGGAGGAAGGCCAGATCGCGACCCGAAACTACATTGGAGTGTTGCCCAGCGTGTCGTGTTCTGCCTCTGTCTGTAGGTACATCGCGGATGCGTTTACAGATGATATTTTGGCCGAGTACCCCAACGTGGATGGTGTCGTCGGCATCACCCAGACATCGGGATGCGGGGGACCGGCCTATGGCGAGGGCTTTAATATTTTACAGCGCAGCCTGGCTGGATATGCCCTGCATCCGAATTTCTGGGGGGTATTGCTTGTCGGTCTGGGCTGCGAGGCCAACCAGATCGATTCGATGCTTGCCAATACGAGTATTGGGATGAATTCGCGGTTGCACACATTTACCATCCAGGATACCGGCGGCACCGAAAAAACGATTAACCGGGGGGTCGAAATCATTAAATCCATGCTGCCGGAAGCCAACCGGGTGCAACGTCAGCCGGTTTCAGCATCGAATCTGATTCTGGGAATGGAGTGCGGTGGTTCGGATGCCTATTCCGGCATCACGGCCAATCCGGCCATGGGAGCCGCCGCCGACCTCGTGGTTCGGCATGGCGGTACGGCTGTTTTGAGCGAAACCACCGAGATTTATGGTGCCGAACATCTGTTAACCCGCCGAGCCTCTAGTCCTGAGATTGCAAACAAGCTGATTGATTTAATTCACTGGTGGGAGGCATACACGGAAAAAAACGGTGCCAAGATCAACAACAATCCTTCTCCTGGCAATAAAGCAGGCGGCTTGACCACGATTTTGGAAAAATCTCTCGGAGCGGTTGCCAAAGGTGGGACGACGAGCTTAATGCAAGTGTACCGTTATGCTGAAATTGTCCGCGAAAAAGGGTTTGTCTTTATGGATACCCCCGGCTACGATCTTGCTTCCATTACCGGAATGATTGCCGGTGGAGCCAATGTCATCTGTTTTACGACCGGATGCGGTACGGTTTTAGGTTGCAAGCCCACACCGGTGATCAAGCTGGCCTCGAACTCGCCAATGTACCGGAGACTGGCAGGAGACATGGATATCAATTGTGGCCAGATTGTCGACGGACAGAAAACGATAGACGAAATGGGTGCGGATATCTTTCAGCTAATCCTGGATACGGCGTCGGGGAAAAAGACCAAAAGCGAAATTTATGGGTTTGGAGACAACGAGTTCGTGCCCTGGCATATCGGTGCAGTCGTGTGAATCACAGACCGGACAAGATATCCGGTCTTTTTTGAATATATCACTCAAAGCGATGGCTCAAAAGCGGCTTTCAAATCGCCAACTCGTCATGTCGACCGTCACAGCAATAAGTCCCGACAATACAACCACAGCCATCTACGATATGGTAGCAACAGGATTTGGCAGTAGACCGATCGTTTTTTTCTTACGGCATGACGATTACGATGGCAGCGGACCTGCGCGGCAGCAATATTCCGTGTTAGTTCTGCCTGACCGGGATGGGTTCGCACTGAGCTGGGTGGTAATCAGGCCCCACTATCAACCAAGCAAGGGCCGATACCCCCGTCTGGCTGGCGACGTTGCCAAACGCGGGCC
>JASFSK010000089.1:0-11448 GCA_050114455.1 Desulfobacterales bacterium
CGCTCTCCAAGACAGATTCCGTGGCTGTAAGGTTACCGATGCAGCCACGTAATTGTCCCTTGATTTTAAGGGTAACAAATGTCCCGAGATGCGTCTGAAATATGTTATCCGTTAGCCCATTTTGTTGGGGATCCAATTTCTTTTGGTCTGATTTTGCGGTCAGTTTTTTAAGAATGGTATGACGGGCCAATTTGACCAACAATTGTCCCTGAATTTCAGTGAGATTTGCATTGAAATCTTTATTTTTCATAAGTTGATTCTAACTTCTGCACCCAAGGCTGTCAAATAAAATGGTCAAGAAAGCAAGGCAACGTCAATTGCTGCTCCATCGGTTTGAAGAACCAAGAATTTTGGGCAACTAATTGTTTGGTTTGGAAAGGATCTGGCCTAACGTGTTTCTTCGATAATGGTTTCTTCATTGGGCATCTCACAGTCGATGACGGGTTCGCCAAATAGAGGTGCCCATTCACTTTTATACATGTTGTTGAAGACCACATTGAACATAAACGTCAAAATGTCATAGGCCGAAATTTTGGGATTTGGTTGAGACAATAACTTATGTACATAGACATGCTGTCCGAAGAGTGCTTTGAGATCGGCCAGTTTGTGAAGAAATGTGATGGCCTCTGTTCGGGGGGCGGAAACATTTCCGGAGTGTTTTGCCTTGGTTTCCAAATCGATTTTAAACTGACAGGTTTTGGCATATGAACATCTTGCCAGAAGATCGCGAATATGATCCTTTTCGAAAATATTCTGTAATTCGACACTTTGTTTGATGGCTTTAACGATCGATTTTTTTTCCTTGATCAGAGTTTTTCCGAACATATATTTGACGGGTTCTGGCAGATTCATTACCACGGCCTTCAGAGATTTTTCCGACTCAGACATTTTTACTTGAAACTCAGAAACCGCACTATGCCAGAATATCCGACTGGCTTCTTCGAATACATTGGTTTGATACCCTCCAGGTTTATTGGCATTGACCATCAAATTTCGAACTTCAGCGAATAATCTGGCGGTTTGTTCAAACAAGAGATCGCCGGTAATCACTTTATAAATCAGTATTAAGGTTGCATGCCAATCCTGTAGGTGGATAATTTTACCTAAATTTTGAAATTTGTGAATTAAAACTTCATTCTTAATAAAATGTGAAGGCGTGGCGTAATAGGGAGTCCCGCCCAGCAATGGCTGTTTTATTTTTTTGTATTTGGATTTTTCAAAATCAACCGCCGTTTCAACGTCAATGATGCCGATGGAAAAATCCGACGCGGATTTTAAAAATAACGGATATCTTGCTGGATCACCGGCCACAAATAAATTGTCAGGTTTGAGGTCTCGCATGGACACGCGCTTTTTTCTGAACCAGGCTAGTACATCCAGCAGATTGGTTGATACCGCTTCCATCTGCGGCCTGTTCTGTTCAAATGAGGAACCATAAATATAATTTTTTATGGTTTTGCGATACACATCGACCGCATTTGAGTGGTCCAGCATGGCCTTTTTTAAAAGACGATTGACACCGATGATAAGTTTATCGTGGAGGCCATCGACGTTTGTTGGCACAGAATCGGCAGCCAAATGTGTATAAAACCAGGATTGAATTTGGTAAGATGGGACTGCTTGGCCGTTGCCAGACCCATCTAACAAGCGACGGATTTCTACCTCACAGTGATTAAATATATTGCGGATTTCAAAGATGGCATCATTTTCTGTTCCATATCGACCTTTGAATTTTGCCGGTTCCCAAATAAAGTGCGCGTTTTCAATAATTTCCCTTGCAATCAGGTGTTTTATATCGTGCAGTTCATCGAGAATGTGGCTCAGAAAATAGTATTTTGACAAATCCATCACATACACGAAGGTGTTGTTAATTTTCAAGTATTTCTGATAGTCGGGTGATTTGCGCAACAGGTTGATATATCTGACTTCAAGCCTTTCTGGGGGCGTATCTTCGCTGTAAGGGAAGGTGTGAATCAAACTTAAAATTGCAGAGACTCTGGGTATGATGCATTTCCTGGGGGCAAGTTTGTTGACAATATGGACTTCCTTTTTGATGCATTCGATGTATTCTTCGAAGTCATGAATAGGTCTGGCAGGAATTTTAAAGACCATGTGAACATCGTATATTACAAAGTAACATTTGCTCTTGCTACCGCTTTCCTCTCCCAGTGGCCCAATGGTCATACGTCGCTTGACCCAGTCTTCCATATGTTTTACTCGCAGTTCATAAATGTGATTTGGACTGGTGGATTTGGACATCAGTGAGACAAATTCAGCGGGGGCGTCCGGTTCTGCGCCGATTTGATGTTTGTATAAATTTAAAAAGAACCTGACAATATCCAGCCGGGTGGGGATTTCATTTTTTGATTCCTGTGAGAGGTCATTGTATTCCTGATGTGAAGGATCCTGTGGGTGTGGTTTGGCAACACGTCTTAGCCACACCATGAGCAGCAGAAAAAAAAGTAGTGGCAGCAGGGACCATGGATTTGTCAGATTGACCTTGACCGGAATATGGTTTCTTTTGAGCAACGGATTTATCTGGTTTTCTAATCGAATTAAGTTTTCTGTTACGGTGGCTTTGATCCCGCGAAATACGTGGCTGATATCCCGTTTGCCGTAAGCTTTGATGTCATTTTTCTCAAGAAAATCGATTTGACCTTCAATCTCGTAGAATACTGAATTCCCGGCCAGCCAAATTTCGTCAACTGTTTTAATGGAATTGTTGTTTAAAACGATGACTTGCTTGTCTGTGAAGAAAACGAAAAAAGCGGCGCCAGCAACCGTTATGACTGCACACAGTACGATTGCCTTTAAAAAATTGCGCATTTGAAAGTCCCTTAACAGATGGGCTGATTTATTTTCCCATCCATAGTGTCCATGAGCCGGAGGGTCATAATTTTTCGTGAAAATATAGTTTCATCGGCACATAGCATAATATTAAGACCACCGAGCTTGACATATCCGGCTTTTCCGAAGTGATTATTTGGGTTAGATTTTTTATCCGCCGGAGTAATATAAATCGGCAAAAAATTCGGGAACTTTAGGAAAGGAGTAATTATCATAAAACAATGATATTCATCGGAAAAAAAACGATGGTGATCCGCCCCAACGTTGACCCGGCATAGAGATTGAATTATACTCCGATAGGCCAGTAGTTTGAGAATCGAACCTACTAATACCATCGAAAACATCCTAACATATCAGGGAAAGATGGAATTCGGCTATGTGGAAAATCATTTTAATCGGTTTGGCCCTGCTTTACATTCTAAATCCATTTGACCTACTGCCGGATATGATCTTCGGTTGGGGATGGATCGATGATTTGATAATAATGGGATTCTTATGGCGCTATCTTCATTTTCTTAAAAAGCGAAGGCATTTCCAGAATTATCGTCAAAATGGCTCGAATGCTTCTAACCAAAAAAACCAACGTAAAGCCTACGGCAATGGCAGCACTCACACGAATACCAATACGCAAGATCCTTCTGATGTCAGGAGTGCCTATGAAATTCTAGAAATTGAGAGAGGATCGTCCCGGGAAGAAATCAAAAGAGCCTACCGGCAGCTTGCCGGGAAGTATCACCCGGACAAAGTTGAACATTTGGGCGACGAGTTCAAAAAGCTTGCTGAAAAGCGATTTAAAGAAATTCAACAGGCATATCAAGAATTAATGTCTAACTAATAGAATTTAAATCATAAATTTATCTTTTTTTCTTCGAAATACCTTGCTGTTGATACAAGTTGTCCGATAAATTTCAAACACCATCTATGGAAATCGATCTTAAACATAGGTACCAATTCCAATGTCTCTAAAATTTGCTGCTGACAGCACTCTGGGGAAATTGGCAAAATGGCTGCGCATTTTGGGATTTGACACTACTTTGGACACAGAAGATTCTGGTGAAATATTTTCTGACCATGCAATAAATGAGCGAATAGTGGTCACACGAACGGGAAAAATTCGAAAACGGTTTAGTGACCGCAAGCTAATATTCATCACATCAAACAACCCGGGGATGCAGCTTAAGCAGGTCATCACTGAAATTGGAATCCGTCGGTCTGATCTGCGGCCGTTTCATAGATGTATTCGATGCAATGTTGCAATCGTCGATGTTGAACCGTGTGATGTTTACGGACAGATACCCGATTATATTTATCAGTCCTACAGCCGGTTTAAAAAATGCCCCCAATGCGATCGAATTTTCTGGTCGGGCAGTCATACCCGCCGGGCACTGGAGAGAATTCAAAAACTCTTTTAAAAATTATAAAATCGGTCCAAACTTTGAAGCCGTAAGTATACGATGACCAATTCTCCGAAAGCCATTGCACTGGAAGGTCGGCTCAGGGAATGCAAAAATGTGGTTACCCTGGGGGTTCGACCCAATTTCTCGGATTACACCACCGAGGAGGCATCCCTAATCCGAAATGCAAACAAAATCTACTATCCGTCATTATTTTATGCCGATCTGTTCGATGCCATCGGCAAAAGCATTTTTCCCAGCTATCATACCTATAAATGTGTGCAGGATAAAATCAAGCAAACCGCGCTGTTTGAGCTGCTGAACGTTCCGCATCCGCGAACACGGGTATACTATGGCAAACGGCAGAAAAAAGGGATAATCGATCATTTCAAATTTCCTTTTATTGGAAAGATTCCGAGGGGATCTGCTCTGGGTCGCGGCGTTTATCTCATCCGAAACGCCTCTGAGTTGGGTGACTATCTGACGCTCACGGATGTGGCCTATATCCAGGAATATTTACCGGTCGATCGTGACATCAGGGTGGTGGTCATCGGCCAGCGGGCCGTGCATGCGTATTGGCGTATTGCAGCGCATGATGAGTTTCGCAGCAATCTGGCGCGGGGCGGACGTATTTATTTGGATGACGTCCCCAAGGGTGCCTTGGACCTGGCGCTGTATACTGCCCGCTCCTGTCGGTGGGACGATGTGGGCATCGATATTTGTCGGTATGCCGGACGTTACTATGTATTTGAAGCGAACATGAAATATGGTAAGGAAGGTTTCCGGCAGGCAGGTCTGGACTATGTTCGCTTGATGGAAGAACTGATTGAAAATGAAGAAATATGATAAAAAAATATTGGCTGAACTCCGGCAAGTGCTAAACCGCCAGGAAAATGAAATGCTGTCTTCTATGGCGGTTCGCAATTCAGACGCCGTCAGACGGATGCCGGATGAACGCATGGAATCTGGATACCGCCAGGCCTTCTCAGTTGACGTTGATCGAATCTTGCACTCCCTGGCATATGCGCGCTATATTGATAAAACCCAGGTATTTTATCTGGTGAAAAATGACCACATTACCCATCGTGTCCTCCATGTTCAGCTGGTATCGAAAATAGCCAGGACCATCGGACGTTTTTTGAGCCTCAATCAAGATTTGATTGAGGCCATTGCCTTGGGGCACGATATCGGCCACACACCATTTGGTCATGACGGCGAACGTTTTTTGTCTGAGATCTGCAGGCGCCACGGCATCGGAAACTTCCATCACAATCTGCAAAGTGTCCATTTCCTGGAAAATGTTGAGCGAAAAGGCGAAGGCTGGAATTTGTGCCTTCAAACCCTGGATGGCATAATGAGTCATGACGGAGAAATTCACAACGAAAAATTGCTGCCGGCTACGGATAAAACATTTGCTGACATGGATGCAGAGATCAAAGCAAAAAAAATGGATTCGGAAACTGCCCTGATACCGATGACCCTCGAAGGATGCCTGGTTCGTATGGCCGACACCGTGAGCTATATCGGAAGGGATATCGAGGATGCCATACGTTTGAAGCTTATCCGTCGTTGCGACCTGCCCGGCGAATCCGTCAGACTCCTTGGGGATACCAATGGCACCATTGTATTTAACCTCGTGACGGACATCATATGCACCAGTCGGGGGAGACCATACATCGCTTTTAGCCCTGAGGTTTCAGACGCTCTACAAGCGTTGAAGACCTTTAATCTCGAACACATCTACATGAATTCTCGAATTAAAAAACACACCCGCCGTATCGAAGAACTGTTTGAATATCTTTTTGAAACCTATCTTGTGGACATGAAAAAGCAGGGAGAGTCCAGTGTAATCTTCAAGCAATTCCTGAAAGATATGAAACCAAGCTACGTCCAGCGTTTCCGACCAGCCGAAATCGTCAGAGATTTTATCTCCGGTATGACCGACCAGTATTTTTTGGCTCAAATCCCGGAACCAATGAGGCCGGTAATCGATCGCCTTTAGTGAAATGATCAACGACAACTGGCGGATCAATGAATTCCGGCATTTCTATTGTTTATAAAACCGCTTTTTAACTTCTGCCCTCTGCTCACCGGCATCCGACCTCTGGAGAAAACATGGATCAGCAACGCACATATCGCAATCTTGTAAATACGAAAAGGCTATTCGCATTTCGGGTGATGGTCGAGGAGACCGATCTTATGGTGCACGCCGGCAAAGAATTGAAAAGCGAGACCAAAAAACTTGTGTTGAAACAACGGGGATATCTCAAGGCCTATATTAAAGCGCATCCTAAATTTGCTGCTTCCCTAACCCCTTGGAGGTTAGTTGGCTGGGCGCCACCCATCGTCGCTGACATGGTCGAAGCCGGTGCAAACGCCGGCATTGGACCTATGGCAGCCGTCGCCGGTGCGGTCGCCGAGCATGCCGGACGTGGTCTTTTGAGTTTCACCGATGATGTCATCGTCGAAAATGGCGGTGATGTTTTCATCAAAACAAGCACCCCCATCACTGTGGGAATCTTTGCCGGAAAATCTCCCCTTAGTCTTCGTATCGGTATCCGGATCGACGGCGGTCCCGAGCCGACGGCAGTGTGTACGTCTTCAGGGACGGTCGGACACTCACTGAGCTTCGGCAAGGCAGACGCGGTTTGCGTGGTGGCGAAATCCTGCGCGATTGCGGATGCCGCTGCGACGGCTATCGGCAATAATGTGCGGTCAGCTTCAGATATTCAAAATGCTATTGACAACGGTAAAGGTATCGCCCACATAAGGGGAGTCATTGTGATTGTCGGGAAGAAAATTGGAATATGGGGAGATCTTGAACTTGTATCGCTGAAAGGAAAAAATGCTTGAATTTTAATTATAAACAGCGTAGGTTAGAATTCAATAAAATTGAGGTAATGCTGTCGTGAAAACAATGTGGGCCCCATGGCGTATGGAGTACATTCTATCTGAAAAAGAGGATGTCTGCATATTTTGCCAGGGGTTATCGAAAAATAACGACTTAACACTTTTCAGGGGCAAGGTCACCATGGTAATGATGAACAAGTTCCCCTATATCAACGGGCATCTCCTGGTTGCACCCGTCCGTCATTTGGCCGGATTGGATGAACTCACAAAATCGGAAAAAGGGAAGTTGCTGTCGATGGTGGATCGGTCGATTCAAATATTGAAGCTTGTCATGAAACCCGATGGATTCAACGTGGGACTTAATTTAGGTAAAGTTGCGGGAGCCGGCGTTGAAGAGCATCTGCATTTTCACATCGTTCCCAGATGGTTTGGAGATACCAATGCGCTGACGGTTTTTGCAGATGTCAGGACCATTCCCGAGCATATTCAGACGACCTGTGACAATCTGAAACCCCATTTTGAAAAATTGAATATAAACAACAAAAATTAATGGAGAAATTTCATGAAGAAGGCTACTGTGATCATCTGGGCGATTATTACCGTACTCATTGGAATTATCTTTTATGATAACTGGGAAAAAATTTCCAATAAAATATCTTTAAGCATAAGATTTGTCGAAAAACCGATCCCTGATCTGCCAATTTTTGTTTATTTCATCATTTTCTTTTTCTTCGGTTTCATCATTGCGTATCTTTTTAACTTTTCGGTCCGTTTCAAAACCCGGCGCAACACCAAAAAGCTCAATGCCTCAATTTCAGCCCATGAAAATGAAGTTTCCGAATTAAAGCGCGAAATTAGTACGTTAAAAGGGACGACGTTACCAGCCGCAACCCAGACTGCTGACACCAAAACCGATACCATTATTGACCTTACCGATGACAGTCTCGTCAAAGAATCCGCCAACCCTTCTGACAAGTCTTCTAAAGATCAAAAGGACGCCGGCAACACCAAGGATTCGGATAGCAAATCGAATAAAAAATAATCACATTCCGACGGTAAAAGAGTAATTTTAGTTAAGGCATGCGTCGTCTATACCCTCTCTATTGGTGTGAGACCCTGGTTTTTAGTCTTCAATTCTTCGATTGATTCATGAGCCCACCTAAATCCACTCCGATGATTAAGCAGTACCTTTCCATCAAGGAGCAGTATCCGGATGCGATACTGTTCTACCGGATGGGTGATTTTTATGAAATGTTTTTTGAAGATGCCCAAGTGGCCTCGCGTATACTCGAGATTACTCTGACATCACGCAATAAGAAAGATGAGACGCCTGTCCCGATGTGCGGATTTCCGCATCGGGCGGCTCGTGGCTATGTTGCCAAGCTGATCAACCATGGGTATAAAGTTGCTGTCTGCGATCAGATTGAAGATCCAGCCAGGGCCAAGGGACTTGTGAAGCGGGATGTCGTGCGGGTCATCACTCCCGGCATGATCATTGAAAATGAACTGCTTGATGAGCGCACCAACAATTATGTACTGGCGGTCGCCATTAAAGAAGGTGTCGTCGGCATCGCCTATCTGGATATTTCCACCGGAACTTTTAGAGTGACCGAGTCAAACGATTCCAGCTCGGTCATCGAAGAAATCAGACGGGTGGCACCCAGCGAGGCACTTCTGGCTGAGCAGTCAAAGAGCGAGCCATCTTATGCACCGATCATAGCAATTTTGTCTGAAGTTGCCATTTCTTACCTGGACAATAAGGCTTTCGATTACAAAAGGGGTTATGGCCGGCTCACCTCTCAGTTTAAAACCATCACTCTTGAAGGCTTTGGCTGCGAGAATATGAAAGCGGCCATTTGCGCCGCTGGTGCCGCGATCTTTTATGTTCGTGAGACCCAAAAACAACGACTGGAGCATCTAACACGGATTGAAACCTATCGTCTGGATAAGTACCTGCTAATCGACGATCTAAGTCGGCAGAACCTGGAACTGTTTAAAAACATACGTACAAGCACGAGGAAGGCAACCCTGGTTGGCATCATCGATCGAACCGCCACCGCGATGGGAGCTCGACTTTTGGCAGACTGGCTTCGTTACCCGCTGCTTGATCCCAATAAAATTCGTCTGCGGCACGATGCGGTTGATGAGGTCAAGAAAAATATTCAGATTCGCCACAGTATTCGCGATATGCTCAAATCTGTTTATGATATCGAACGTATTGGCAGTAAAATTATGATGGGCCAGGCCAATGCCAGAGATCTGGTTTCACTGAAGTGCTCACTAGAAATGCTGCCAGGCATCTGGTCTCTGCTGGCGGAACTAAATAATTCCCTGTTCGGTCCACCCCAAATCCTTGATCGATTGCAAAGGCTGACCGATCTCATAGAACGATCGATTCGGGAAGACGCACCGCCAAACGTTAATGAAGGCGGCATCATCAAAAGTGGATATTGTCAAGATCTGGATGAGCTGGTTCAGATCAGCCGTGATGCCAAGGGCTGGCTGGCACGGCTGGAAGGCCGTGAAAGGGAAGCTACCGGGATCAGCACCCTAAAGGTGCGATTCAATAAAGTCTTTGGATATTATCTGGAAGTTTCAAAAACGCGCTCTGAATTTGTTCCTGACCATTATATTCGGAAACAGACCCTTGTCAACTCGGAGCGTTATATCACCGAAGAACTGAAGTCATTTGAGACCAAAGTACTCGGTGCGGAAGAACAACGGGCCGCATTGGAATACCGTATATTTTGTGACATCCGCAACGAGGTCGTAAACAACCATTTGTATATCCAACAAACCGCAGAATTCTTGTCTGAAATTGACTGCCTGACGAACCTGGCTGAAATTGCCGATCATAATGACTTTCATCGACCGGATATGACTGATGACGGGTGCATTCACATTGAGGAAGGCCGCCACCCGGTGGTAGAAAAAATGATTACCGGCGAACGCTTTGTTCCCAATACCATACACATGGATGATCGGGACAACCAGATCCTGATTATCACGGGTCCCAATATGGCCGGAAAATCAACCGTGTTGCGTCAGGTGGCCTTGATCGTCATCCTGGCTCAAATGGGTTCATTTGTACCTGCCGCCAAAGCCTCGATCAGTATCACCGACCGAATTTTTACTCGCGTCGGTGCTTTGGACAATTTGTCTCACGGGCAAAGCACTTTTATGGTCGAAATGGAGGAAACGGCCAATATTCTCAACAATGCCACCGCTAAAAGTTTGATTGTCATGGACGAAATCGGCCGCGGCACCAGCACGTTTGACGGGCTCAGCATTGCTTGGGCAGTGGCGGAATATCTGCACGATTTAAAAAACAGGGGTGTAAAGACCCTATTTGCGACCCATTACCATGAACTGACCGAACTATCCAAGACCAAGCCGCGGGTAAAAAACTTTAATATCCTGGTAAAAGAATGGAACGATGAAATCATCTTTCTTAGAAAACTGGCTGAAGGTGGCACCAACCGCAGCTACGGCATTCAGGTGGCCCGGCTGGCTGGCATCCCGCCCGGGGTGATTGCACGCGCTAAAAAGATCCTTTACAACATCGAACAAGGAGAATACGATTCAATAGGAACGCCTTATTTGAAAAAAGGGACCCAGAATGTTGCAGGGGGGCCGGTGCAACTCGATCTTTTTCGCAAGCCGGAGAACCCTATTCTTGATAAATTGAGCAATGCCGATATCACCCGGATGACACCGATTGAAGCCTTGAATTTATTAAATGAATTGCAGGAGAAACTGAAAAATTGAGGGGGTGGGTAATAATATTAAACAATCAGATATGTAACTGCGAGCAACGATTGCATCCACAACCTTGACCGTTTATCCCAATCTATGATTATCATTAGATCTAAATGATGCCCCGTAAACAAATCAACATAATAACTGCCCTGGTGTTGTATTTCTGGGCCGGTCTCTTCTGCACCGCTTCATCTGAGGCAGTCACCCCCAAGCAGATGTATATCCGGGCGGAAGGATGTTACAAGCAGTTGCGTCATTCTCGCCAGAAGGTGAAATATCGCCACAATTGGCAACGCTGCATCGATCAGTTTCAGCAGGTTCAACGCCTGGCACCAGCAGGTCCCTGGGCAGCCGCCGGGCTTTATAAGTCCGGCACACTATATCTGGAGTTGGCAAAGCAATCCGGTAATCGGTCGGATCTTCAAAAAGCCCGTGAGATCTTCGAGCGCATCGTCAGGCAATATCCGGACAGTCGATATCGATCGAAAGCTTCCGTTGAGCTCAAAGCTCTACTTGCTGCCGGGAAATCCGCAAAAAATCCGAGACGTCCCAAATCCACTGTAAAAGACCGTGATAGAGCTGAAGATGGATATTTGAA
>JASFSK010000090.1:0-11419 GCA_050114455.1 Desulfobacterales bacterium
CGGGTATTTTTTATCTCGATTGCAAGCATGACAGTGTCTGCTATATTACTTTTTCTCTTGGTCATCGTTCCGTCTGTTAATCCGTATCGCAGCACCAAGGAGCTGTCTCAAAAATATGATGAGTTGATACCTGACGATGAAAAACTGGCTTTTTACCGCCGGATAAAAGACTCCGCGCTTTTTTACTCCGACCGACAGGCATTGGTATTAAAGACCGCCAAACAATTGAAAGATTATCTGGCTTCCAGCCAAAGGGTCTATGCTATTATCACCCGAAAGAGATATGCCGATCTGCCTTTCAAGCCTTATATTGTTACGCGTCAGGGAAATAAGCTAATAATATCAAATAGAAATCCACTTAATTGAAAAGTCTGAAATTCGAATGGCAGATCAAAACAAGGCTGACATATTAAATAAAAATTCTGAGGGTCCGGCCCTGTGGGGGTGGCCTACGTTCGCCAGCCTTGCCATCGCTGCAGTTATTCTGGCTTTTACGGTCACCATGGTGGATCTCAGAAAAATCTGGCAGGAAATCGGTGCTTCCGATAAACGCTTCATTTTGATTGGTGCGTTGGCGCATTATGCGACCTATCTCGTGCGTGGTATTCGCTGGCGCCGGTGTTTGATCCATTTGCCGGTAAGATCGGGAAACGGTAAATTCGCATTGTTGGTATTTTTTTATAATTTTGTGGACAATCTGGTTCCTGCAAAATTAGGAGATGTGTACGCCGCTCATTTGGCCCGTATCAATTTCAGAATCCGGCGCTCGGCAGCTTTGGGGTCGATTGTGTTTTTGCGTATGATCGATGCCTGGATTATTCTTTTGCTGGCATCCTCGGTATCGTGGGTACTGTTTTCAGATCGTCTGCCACCAGCGGTCGCCTGGAGCCTGATCGGTGGTGGGATTATTGCCGTGGGGGCCACTTCCATCCTGCTGGTATTCTTCTTATTTAAAAAAAATCTTCCCGGCTGGATACCGGCGAAAATTCAACAAATGATTGGCGCATTTCAGAATAGCATGTGGCCGAGACCCAAAGAGATACTTCCAATTACGATTTTAACGGCTGTTATCTGGGCGCTGGAAACGGTTTGGATTTATTCATTGACCGTGGCTTTCGGCCTGCACATTGGTCCGGCCGAAGCTATTTTTTTGACCATGATACCCTTATTGGCGTCGGCGTTTCCAATTACCCCGTCCGGTGCCGGTGTAGTGGAAATCACGCTTTTTAGCTGTCTGCGCGTCGTGGGCATATCGGTGCCGCTCGCTGGATCTTTGACAGTTGTCAATCGCTTTATTGACTACTGGCTCCATATCGCTTTGGGTCTGCTGACATGGGCTACCCGACGGCTGTTTGGACTGCGCACCTGGCGCGATGTACCACTGCAGGATGATATTGAAATCGACTCGGATGTGAAAGCGGCAGAAGCCGCCGGCCGGAAGATTTCAAGTGGGTACTAATTTTATTCCAATAAAAACACTGTCCCATTTTGCTTACAATCATTTGGGGTAACAATCAACCAACAAAGGGGAATAGCGATATGGCACTCATCGGCTCCGTACCTCGAAGATGTGTAAATCTTCCGCCGGGAAGTTTAAAAGCTCTGGTTCGTTCCGTTATAGGCAAAACAGCACAGCAAGGACCGGACATCGCTGCTTTTTATACAAAATTTGCCGAATGGCTGGGGGCCTCCCATGTGTTTGGAGCTGCTTCCGGCCGGTCCGCATTCCAACTGGCGCTGAAATCATTGGACCTGGAAAAGGGCGCAGAAATTATTTTCCCGGTGTTCACGTTTCCGGTGATTCCTCTGGCTGCCAAACTACTCGGTTATCAGCCGGTATTCTGCAATGTTGACTCGAAGACGTTCAATTCCGGCCCGGAACATATCGAACCAAAAATCACCGATAAGACCGGCGCCATTCTGGCAACCCATCTTTTCGGTCAACCCTGTCCCATCCGCGAGGTGGCGGATCTGGCCAGACAGAAAAATATTCGCCTGTTGGAAGACTGTGCCCACGCCTGCGGTGTCCGGGTAGGCGGTCAATCCGTCGGCACTTTTGGTGACATTGGAGTATTCAGTTTTGCCGAAGGAAAAAATATGCCGTGTTTTGGGGGTGGAGCGATTGCCACTTCCGACGATGAAATTGCACACAGAGCCAGAGCTCTGCTTTCGGAAGCTTCCATACCTTCCCAAAACACCCTTGTCAAAAATGCCTTTTCAATATGGCTTAAATGGCTGCTGACCCGCCCTTTTATTTTCGGCATGTCTGCCTATCCGGCCCTGCGATTGAAACTTTTGCTGGGGCAACCACTGATGGACTCCGCTATCGGTGATGAATTGCTCGAAAATTTTGAGCAATCAAATCCGCAAATCCATCGTCTGGGCAATCTCCAGGCTGCCGTCGGTCTGCTGCAACTCAAACATATCGATAGATTCAACGAAGGTGCCCGGCGAAATGCCCGCATCCTGACGGAAAATCTGACTGGCGTGCCGGGAATTGAAGTTCCGGATGCCGCTGAAGGAGACCATATTTACGTCTACTATCCCTTGAAAGTTGATCCCGCCAAACGGGATGATCTACGCCATTACCTTCTTACGCATGGGTTTGATTCAAAAATTTCGGATATGTCTGATTGCACATTATTGAAGGTTTTCAAAGATCCGGAGCGATCCGAAACTCATCAAAACACGTCCCGGGAGGCTTCCATCCTGGAAATTTGTGTGTATCCGGTGATCGCCCAGGACAAAATGTTGCAGCTTGCCAGGGTTATTCGCAAGTGGGCGGAGGCTGCTGGATAGATAGTCAAGAAGGCTCGGGACCCCCTATATCTAATTTCATTTTTCATGGCTGAAATTTCCCGAAATGACGATCGACGAATGACGATTGACGAAACGAGGAGGTCGCTAGGCTCAGTCTTTGCAAATTAGATTGAGATGGTATTGAAATGGAAATACTGAAAAATATCAGCATTAATTTAGATTTGGATACAGTTCGCAAAAAGCTTCACATGAAGTCGGACGGCGATTTGAATCAGGTCCGGAGGCTTGTCGATACCGTTCAGCAGCTTATCGAGCCCAGAGCGATTTATAATATCCGCTACATCGATAAAAAATTGGAGAACGGCGTCGTAATCGACGGGTTGACGTTGAGCAGCCGGGTTTTGCGAAAAAATTTGGACCGAGTAAAAAGAATTTTTCCGTATGTCATTACCCTTGGCAGCAAATTGGATGAAAAGCAAAACGCCTGCGACGATATTTTAGAAAAATATTACCTGGACACCATCGGCAACCTTGCGTTGACTTCGATTCAAAAACAGGTCAAAAAGCATCTGCAATCAAAGTTTGCCCTGGAAAAAATGTCCTCCATGGCGCCGGGCTCACTACCGGATTGGCCTATCGAGGAGCAGGGGCCATTGTTCAAGCTTGTTGGAGACGTTGAAACCAGCATTGGTGTGAATTTGACCCGCAATCTTTTGATGCTGCCGACTAAATCGATTTCCGGTTTATATTTTCCGACAGAAGTGACCTTCTATTCCTGCCAATTGTGCCCCAGAAAAAACTGCGAATCGAGAAAAGCAAAATACGATGCGTCTCTGGCTGACAAATATGGCATCAAGAAATGATAAGGGACACTTATATTTCGGCAGTGTAATTTTAGGATTGGTAATACGAGTCAAGCCAGCCCTGAACGGTCAACCCTGAACCCATTAATCCATGGCATATAAAATGTCTCGCCGCTGGCTAGTATTTACGTTTTCAACATCTCTCTTTTTCATATCCCAGTTTTATCGGGTTTCAAATGCCGTTATTGCTCCCCTGCTGATCCAGGATCTCTCCCTTGACACCGAAGGGTTAGGTTTGATTTCCGCATCTTTTTTCTATGCGTTCGCCCTCACCCAGATACCGATTACCCTCCTTCTAGACAAAGTCGGCCCCAGGATCTTGATGACAACGCTGTCCACCATCGGTATTTTGGGAGCTTTCGTTTTTTCACAGGCTGATTCGCTGATGATGGGGGTGACCGGCCGTGTATTATTGGGAGCGGGTATGGCCTGCAATTTGATGGGTACTTTCAAGCTTCTGACCTTGTGGTTCAGTCCCAGACAATTTGCCACTCTCATGGGGGTTGTTATGGCCATCGGCACTGTGGGAAACATGGTGGCGACAACCCCACTGGTCATTTTGGTGGATAACATCGGCTGGCGCGCCGGTTTTCAGCTGATTGCAGCCATTAATCTTCTTTTGATCCTGACATTTTGGTTTATCGTTTGTGATCCGCCGGCAGACTCACCGGGTAGCCCGGGAACCGGTGCCTCATTGAGCCTGAATGACGTTTTTGCCAATATTCAGCTGCTTTTAAGGCGCAAGGATTATTGGATCATATCATTCAGCACCCTTGTCCGATACGGGGTCTTTGCCGCTTTTCAGGCCCTGTGGGCAGGACCATATCTGATGGAAGTTATGGGGTATTCCGCAATAGCCACCGGTAATCTGATTCTGCTCTTGAATGTCGGAATGATTTTGGGATCTCCGTGTTGGGGAGCCCTCTCCGACAGGCTGCTTAAAACCCGCAAATGGATTGTCATTGCCGGCTTGATCAGCATCGCACTGACCATTATAGTTTTAATGTCAATCCCGGATAGTATCCATCTGGCAGTTTTAATCATAATTTTCTTCAGTTTTGGCTTTTTCAATGCTTCCGGATTGTTGATGTATCCCCATATCAAAGAGATGATGGCACCCGAGATGGCCGGCGTCGCGATGACCGGCATCAATTTTTTCAATATGATCGGACCGGCTGTTTTTCTCCAGGGCCTGGGAAGTCTCATGCAGGCCGCTTATCCCGAGGCATCCCGCGGGTCGGAAGCCTTCAATGCCGCTTTTATTGTCTGTATCGTCGGCCTGGCAGCTGCAGCGACGGTGTATCTATTTACCCGAGAGAGGCGTTTGGAAAGTTGATCTGTTTAATAAAGATAAGGGATTTCTATAGCTGTCGTGAGGGAACCCTAAAATGGCCTAAAGGATGTCTCTCTTCAAACAAAGTCCAAAAATTAACGGTAAGGAATTGATTTGTTGATTATAATCATAGGAGTCAGAAACCAGTATTTAACCGTTGCTACCCGATTGACGTCCAACAACATGGATTGTTTCGCCATTGACACAATACTAGAAATCGCCTAATGTGGGGCGTAAATGGCAAACAATTACAATACATAAGCATGGAAAGGATGTTTCCCATGGCACCCGCCCAATTACCTGAGGGCAGCGACCCCAAGCAAAAGGATTTTTATCTTCAGCTGCGGGATAAGGTCAGCGAGTGGTTTGAAAAGAATGCAGATCAAAAGCCGGAATATGCAAACTATATTCTCCTGGTCCCGGACTTTTTTTACCTGCTGGTCAAACTGACGCTCGATGACCGCATTCCAGCGATGGATAAAGCCAAGTTTGCCGGGGTCATTGCCTATTTCTTCAGTCCGATCGACTTTCTGCCCGAGGCCCTGCTTGGACCGTTGGGATATTTGGACGACCTGATTTTAACCTGTTATGTCCTCAATCTTTACATCAATCAACAGGAGGAGGCCAACAAACAGGTCGTCAAAGAGCTGTGGCCCGGCGATCAAGATGTTTTGAATACGATCCAGACGGTCTTGCAAAAAGCGGATGAATGGATAGGTTCCGGGTTATTGAAAAGGTTAAAAGACGTCTATCAGAAATTTAAAAAGTGATTCTCCAGCGATCTGGGCAGTGAAGTTGACCCGGTTTGTGTTTTAACGTCACATCTCGTACATCGATCCATCTTGCCCGGCGGTTTACAGCATTTTCGCGCCTTGCCGACCGGGTGCCGCAATGCCAACTATTGTGCATTTATATTAGGGAAGAAGAAATTAAATTTCGTATTAATTTCAGTACTATAAATAGGCATCAGGTAGTTTTCTAAACTTGATCCTGAACCCACAAATAAAGAAACTCGATGATTTGCTCCAGATATTTTTTCCCCGCTTCAGCCGTTGCCGGACGGGGGTCTCCCAGTACGCCGTTTTGATCCAGATTTTGGATACCGTCAAAGACTTTCGATGTAACTTCGGACAAGTCGCCCATGAATCCCACAGCGGCCCGATCCATTTTTACCTGCTCGGGTCTGAGCGCCAGCATCAGGGATGTTTCCCACTCACCCGAATGAGCGCCCGATTGGGCGATATTCACCCCAAAAGCCTTTGAACTTTTCGCGGCTGCGCCGACGAGCCCCATCAAATCCGTAAAGGCATAAATTCGAACGCTTCCCGGTTCAATGTTCGCCACAGCATCTGCCAAAGGTTTGAAATTGCCCCCATGGGTGGGTAAAAGCACAATTCGCCGAAATCCGTGAGTGGACAGGCTGGCAACGACATCCGCCACGATGCGGCCGAAGGTCTCCGCACCAATTGATATGGTTCCGCTGAATGCCAGATGGTGCTCCGAACAACCGAAGCGAACGGTCGGTGCCAGAAATGCTGACAGGCGATCGGCCAGTCGCCACCCGATTTCATCTCCCAACACCGCATCCGTCCCCAGCGGCAGATGCCTGCCATGCTGCTCGGTGGAGCCAAAGGGTACCACTACGATATCACGTCCATTTTGAATCTCCGCTTTTATATCAGGCCAGGTCAATCGGTCCAGGTGTAGCGCTGTCATTTATTTTACTCCCAAATTTTGTTTTATAAATATTAAGCATATGAAATTTAGATTAATTTCTTACAACTATTTTCATCCGGATTTCAACTGTTCGACTAGGGTTAAATCATGTTATTTGGACAAAACGATCACCTGCGAACGACTCGATGCTTGATATTGGATGCTCGTTTCTGAATTAACAAGGTCTTCTGTCGATTTTAATAGCGGAAAAAGAGCGAAATGCGATTCAAACGCCTTTAATGCGCAAGTATATCCATCTTATCAACTATCCAGCATCCAGTATCAGGTTTAAACTCCGTTTTTTACAGCGGTCTGTACCTGCCGACCAGAGGTTTTCTTTTTCCTGATGAGCTGCACGATAACCAGCAAGAGAAACAGGCCAATGCCGACATAATTAATGGTTCTGTCCGCCCAGATCATCATTATTGCCGCCACCCCCTGCAGAATGGTTTCCGGCCAGCCGAGCACGGTCAGAAAATAGCGCTCCAGGCAAACAACAAAGGCGATAATGGCAAGGGTGGATAATACTATGGTCAGAAACACCTCCGCGAATGTACCGTTTAAAAGCAGTGGGTGGTATGCCATGATGATGGGAATGATATAAAGCCCCTTGGCCAGTTTCCATGATGTAAAGGCTGTCTTCATGGGGCTTGAACCGGCAATGCCCGAGGCTGCAAAGGACTCCAGTGCCACCGGTGGTGTGACATTGGCATCCTGGCTGTACCAGAAGACAATCATATGGGCGGTCAGCAGGGGAATGCCCAGGTCCATGAGGCCGGGTCCGGCCAGAATAATCAAAACGATGTAGGAGGCTGTTACCGGCAGCCCCATCCCCAGCAACAATGAGGTCAATGCAACCAGTAGCAGAGCCAAAAGCGGGATTCCCTGGGAAAGCGAGACGACCAACGAGGAGAAACGTAATCCGGTGCCTGTCAAATTCACCATTCCCACGATGATGCCGGCCGCGGCACAGGCAACAGCCACCACGACGGCATTGTGCGCTCCTTGTTCCAGGGTCTTAAGAAGGGTGTGAAAAGAAATGCGAGACTGCCCGCGAAGCATGGCGGTGAAATATACCGCTAAAATAGCAATAAAACCGGCCATCATCGGGCTGTAGTTTAATATCAGAACCGTTACCAGAATGGCCACCGGTATGATGAAATGAATGCCGTGCTTAACGGTCTCGCCAAGCCTCGGCAAATCTGCTTTCGAAAGCCCCCAGATGCCTTGTTTTTGAGCTTCAAAATGCACAAACAAGATAACCGAAAAAAAATAGAGCACCGCCGGTATAAAAGCGATTTTAATGATCTCAAGATACGGGGTTTGGGTAAATTCGGCCATCAAAAAGGCACCGGCTCCCATGATGGGGGGCATCAACTGACCACCGGTCGATGCGGCCGCCTCCACAGCTGCAGCGACATGTTTCCGATACCCGATTTTTTTCATCATGGGAATGGTGAAAGATCCAGTGGCCACAACGTTGGCAACGGCGCTGCCGGCCACCGATCCCATAAATCCGCTGGCGATAACCGCCGTTTTGGCGGGTCCGCCGGAAAAGCGGCCAGTGATCGAGTAAGACAGGTCAATAAAAAACTTCCCGGCCCCGGTTTTATCCAGAAATGCCCCGAATAAAATGAAAATGAACACAAAAGTGGATGCCACGCCAAGAGGCAATCCAAATATACCTTCCGTCGTCAGAGACAGGGTGGTAGCGATCCGCTCGATACTGTATCCCTTGTGCATAACGAGCTCCGGCATGTAGGGTCCAAAATACCCGAACAATAAGGCGGCACAAGCGATGATTAATAGATTATAGCCGATCACCCTGCGCGTGGCCTCGAGCACCAGCAGAACCAAAGCGATGCCGACTGCAAAATCCCACCGGCTCCAGTCTCCCTGGCGCTCAAAAATACCCTGCAAATCAATAAAAATATAGGCCCCAATGGCAATTGCCATGGCCGCAAGGATCAGGTCAACGACCAGGGCACCGTTGAACCGATCTTTACGGGCACCTTTGTAAAGTGGCTTTTTCAGAAAAGTTATGACGAAAATACACGTCAAAAAAACAGACCGGTGTCGCATGGCAGTCATTGCAACCAGTCCGGCCGTATAAAGCTGAAATAAGCTGAGGGCAACCCCAATGACGGCAAGCGCTTTGGCAATTGCCCAGGCTGTCATGGTTGTTGATTCTGTCTGTATGGTTTTGGCCATAGGTTTGCTCCAGGAAAACGCGCTGAAATTAAAATCAATTGTGTCGGAGACACGATATCACTGTCAATTGACATGATTCCAGGTCATTTTTTTGTGGGGCTTCGTTCCTCTATTCAATCTATGCAAGATTGTCGTCCCTGGCATTTCCGAGAGCGGAGTCGAATCCCAGCATCTGCACTTTATTCATTAATTATAACCTGGATCTTGCACGATTCAGGTATTGACAAGCTCGTAAAAAGTCGGTTATTCCGTCATGCCTGCGAAGGCAGGCATCCAGAACTACTTGAAAATACTGGATTCCCGCCTGCGCGGGAATGACGCTAAATGAGGATTCAAATCTTTTTACGAATCCATCAGGTATTAACCCTAACGGGGGGTGGCGGGATGCGGAAATACCCATCGCCACAGACTGTAAAAAAGACTGACCGGTTGAGCAGAAAACCTTACGGCAACGTGCGGAGCCACTGCTGACAAGTTGACGCTGCGGCCGCGCCAGATTACTGTATGATCGACACCGAGGCTTCCCACCCGCAGAACGAAGTTGCCGGTGGGCATGTGCATATCTTCAATGACTTCATAGGGACCCCGCTTTACCATACGCCCGACACCCGGCATGCGGCCCATTCCGGCACCGAACCTTGCATAACGTTCTTCCTCTATATAGATACGTCCGTTCTCATCCAGGCTGTGTTCCTCCCAGATCGGAGCATTTTCAACTGAGTGGTAGTAATGCAAGGTAAACCGCTCCCCGGCCATCAGGGGCAGCACCAACAAAGCTGGACCGCCTTTTACCGGCATTACTGTCAACTCCAAACCTCCGGTCGCTACCATGGCAAATATGCATGGTGCAATTAAACAGCCGGTTGTCAATAAAATCAACAACCGGCCGCCCTTTGGCAAAGCGATGTTTCTCAATCGAGTCCACAGTGAACCTAACAAGTTTCGGACCCTTTGTAATATGGCTTCTCAGGAAAATTTCAATTTAATGTCTTTGATAGATATTTTAAGCTCATCCTTTTTGTCAGTTTAAAGCGTTTGGCAGAATATCGTTTCGCTATCGGCAGTTTTGCAATGCTGCTTCAAATGGCAACAGACTAGACCAAACGAAACATATTTATGACAACCGCTATAACACCAAAGGATATAAAAAAATCCTACACAATTAGGGCATTAGTTCGGCGGGTACCTGGATACCTTTCTCTTGTAAGTACTTGACAGTACCTGGATGCAGCGGAATCGGCGAATATTTTACCGCATTTTCACCTGTCGTATAAGCGGCCGAGGGATGAATTTTTATCAGATAGTCCTGGTGTTCGTACAGAGCCTTCACAAGGTTGTATACAAGGTCCGTATCTAGTGATTCCTGACAGATCATCACATTCCAAACCCCGATGGTCGGCACGGGCTTGTCGACACCACGGTACACGCCGCCTGCTAAATCGACGGCTGAATACTCTTTGTTGGCAGCCAGAATCTTTTGCTGTTGTTCGGAGGTAAAGGTCAGGATGTGAATATCATGGGTGGTGGCCAAATCCAAAATGGAGCTGGTGCCGGGACCCACGGACCAGACACCCACATCGATGGTGCCGTCCCTTAGCGCATTGGCTGTCTCTGTAAACGACAAACGGCTATCTTTGTATGAATCCAACGGAATCCCAAGGGCTTTGAAAACTGTTTCAGCCATAAAATTGGTACCGCTGCCCGGGCTGCCGCTGCTGATTTTTTTACCCTTGATCTGTTCAATATTCGTGATACCGCTTTTTTTCATGGTCACCACCTGTAACAGGTTGGGATACATGATCGCCATTGACAGGATCTTGTGTTTTTTGCCTTTGAATTTGGACAACCCCTGGTAGCCGGCAACCGCCACATCACCCATAACTTCACCGATGACCGTTTCGCCCTTGTGCGCTAGTTTGACGTTTTCCACACTGGCCCCGGTGACTTCGGCCACCGCTCTCACATCTTTTACATATTTGGTCCAGATCTCAGCAACGCCGCCGCCATAGGGATAGTAAATGCCGCCGGTACCACCGGTGCCGATGGAAATAAATTGGGTCCGGGCCATTGCCGGTCCGGTGATCATCAGGATGGAACACAACGTCACAATACCGATAAGAATGATTTTCGTTCCCCATTTTTGCATTTTATCTTCCTCCTATGTACTATTGATTCGTTTTAGCTGGATTCAGCCGGCTATGCCATTTTTTCAGCCAACATGTTCTCAAAAATTGAGGGTTTCAGTGTTCAGGATTTATTGATTAGATTTCCTGACACCCGAAACCCACCACCTGAAACCTCTAGGTTGCGCATTTAGACAATCAATTCCATTTCTTTCCAGCAGGAACCACCATTTCCAAGCGTCATCTCGGAAATATTTTAGGAACTGATCGTTTTGACGATCACCAGAATCTTTTTCGATTCCTTTTCCGTCCCAATAAAGGGTATTTTGACCGTGGCTGCCTCGCCGGGTGCAACTGCCGGCGGTTTACCCTTGCGCGGTACAAGGTGCCCGGCGGCTTTGTCCATATCTTCC
>JASFSK010000091.1:0-11325 GCA_050114455.1 Desulfobacterales bacterium
CGCTTGTGCGGAGGCGTAGTTTACTACGCCGCACAAGCAAGCGCGCAGATTGACGCCGAGATTGGGCAAAAAGACCATTTGTGGATGGAAACTAACTAACAGCTTTCAATTCAACTTTCCGGGCCGGATTCGATACTTCGAGCTCTTTTTCAAAATCCTTTACGATTTCGTCCATTATATCTGGGGCGCCTGCCGGCAGCTGGTAAGGTTCATGGTTCTGGATTATGTCATTGGCGGCTTCATAAGCCCTTTCGTGCATGGACGCCCCATTGGTAAGTTCAAACCAGGCCGCACGCGACCTGCGATCGAATAACATCGACCGGGACTGGCTCCTCATGGTACGAAGGCTATGCTCATGTGAAATATATGCACCACCGGGGCCCACCTCATGGATCACATCCATGGCCAGTTTGTCGTCGGAAATTTCGATGCCTCCCATGGCAACCTGAATCATTCTGATCATTTCGGCATCCATCAGAAGCTTGGCAAAATCAATGGTCAAGCCCTGCTCAATCACCCCGGAACCGAAAACGATATTTCCGCCTGCCAGTGCACTCAAGGTGGCGCTGAGGGTAAATTCATACCCGGACTGGATGTCGGGCATTTTACTGTCGGAAGCGCCTCCGCCCACATAACTGGGCAAACGATAGTATTGGGCCAGCTTGGCAATGGAGGCATTGATCATACCGTATTCGGGAGAACCGATCGCTGAAGTACCGAACCTCAGATCCAGAATGGTGCTGGTGCTCCCATATGTACAGGGTACGCCCTTTTTTGTCAGTTGGGCCAGAATGATGCCACTCAAAACCTCGGTATTGTGGGTTACCA
Organism: Desulfobacterales bacterium; assembly: GCA_050114455.1. Taxonomy (GTDB): domain Bacteria; phylum Desulfobacterota; class Desulfobacteria; order Desulfobacterales; family JAFDCJ01; genus JAFDCJ01. The sequence continues at coordinate 829 of JASFSK010000091.1, forward strand.
GTGTTCCCGCCAGGGTGGCGGATGAAGTGCCGCCGGAAAGGGCCATCGGTAGAACCAGAACTCCCAAACCGGATCTGGCGGCGTTTATGATGATGCTGCACGAATTTTCAGGAAGGGTAAGCGGACTCAGGGGACAAATGCTGGGTGTAAAATTGGGTCTTTTACTGAAGTTTTCCCGGCCACCCATGGCTGTAGCAGCCAGATCAATCATAACTTCCAAAGAGCGAGGAGAATCAACGCCCAGAAAAATATGTTTGGCGGTATTTCTCAACAAGGCGTCCAGGTTATGGACGGAAAGCGCCCCTGCCTTGACATCCGTCGAATTGACACTTCTTGTAACCACGGAAATTTCATCGAGACTATCGCATACTCGCGCGATTTCAGCGCAATCTTTCTTGGTTGCCCGTCGAACCTGCCGGGTTACCGGGTCGACAACATTGATGCACCCGCCAAATGTAGTGAATCCCACGCGGTTGGGTTCGGCGATGTAATCTTTTTCCGGATCGCGGGCATCATAGACGATTGAACGGGGCGCCCAGAAGGCGCATTCTTCGACGATATACGAAGGAATTTTTACAATCCCATACCCATTGAATCGTTCGATGCTGCATCCCGCACCATGAAATATTTCAAGCGCTTCCTCATTCATCACCTTAATACCGGTATCCTGAAAGATTTGCAGGGTACCATAGTGAATAGAGTCAAGTTCGTCTTTTGAGAATGCACTTAATCCAAAACCCGAGGTGGTTCCGATACCGCTTCTAGACATTCTTTTCATGTTTTATCCTCTTTATGATTTTAAGGCCGGCAAAATGGATAATTATCGCATATGGAATGTGGATATTTGGTTTCAGTGCCCCCCAAGCAAAATTTATGCCCAATAATAAATAGATAAATTTTATGCGATTTATCAAATAGTTATTAAACACTAAAGTATACTATAAAAAATAAATGATTCATTATTAAATCGCTTTTTGCCAGATTTGTCCTGGATGACTTAATTTTTTTTTAACCCCTTTTGGTTAAATTGCAGTGTTATAGCAAATTTGGTTGGTGATAACTCCCAGGCCGGATCATATTTGCCTATTATCAGAAATGACATTTATTTTACTTTAGTGTGCCATTCAACATGGATTTCAAATGTCAGAGATATTGACAATTGAATCATTGGACGTTATCAGAAGCAGTTTAGCAGACGAGGGCGGTTAAAATAGATTCATATTCTGACGAATAGCAGGCTAAAAAAATTGCCATAAAGCAAATTAAGGAAATTGCAATTGATCACTGCTAAAACCTGGAAAAATGGACTTGCAAACGGTCTGAAGACCTCTTTTCTGCTGCTCAAGGTCATTATCCCCGTTTTCACCCTGATAAAAATATTGGAACATACGCCGGTTATCGGCTGGATTGCGCGGTTTTGCGATCCGCTGATGCGTTTTGTCGGTCTACCCGGCGAGGCGGCCCTGGCCGTTGTGACAGGCATGTTTCTCAACTTTTACGCTGCCATAGGCATCATTATCGCCCTTGGTTTAACTGCCTGGCAGATCACGATCATTGGCGCCATGCTTTCCTGCTGCCATGAACTCGTCATAGAAACGGCCATTATTAAAAAAACCGGAATCCGGGCCTGGCCCATTTTGGGCATTCGTCTGGCAACAGCCCTTGTTGCCGGTGTTATGCTGAATCTATTAGGGAAATTGACATGGTAGTGAGGTAACTGGATTGGACTGGCAGCTTGTTTTACAGGAAATAATAACTGGCGGCGTCCGCATAGTGGTGCTGGTTCCGGCAATCATCATACCTTTGATGATCGTCCTGGCGCTGTTAACTGACACCCGCTTGCTGGACAGGGGCGTCGGCCTGATCCAGCCGGTCATGCAGCGGCTTAACCTTTCGAACCGGGTCGCATTTCCGTTGCTGGCTGGTCTCTTATTGGGGATTGTTTTCGGCTCGGGGGTTATTATCTCGTTTGCCAATGACGGCACCCTGACCAAAAGGGATTTGATTATCGTACTTGTCTTTCTGGGCATCTGCCACAGTATCATCGAAGATACCTTGATATTTGCCGCCCTGGGAGCTAACTGGTGGGTATTGGTCGGTTGCCGATTTGTGCTGGCAGCCCTGGCGGCATATGCCGTTTCCTTTGTGGTACCCTACAGACTGGATGCGGTCAAAGCCAAATAAGATGCACCCGAACCATACGCTGGTCGCTGATCTATGAGCCGGCTTTCAATTGGACTGTGAGATACCGTACTTTTTTAATTTCCGAACCACGCTGGGCTGGCTGATGCCCAGATACCGTGCGATTTCACGGGTTGATTTGCATTGCATGACCGCGGTTTTCAGCATTTTTGATTCGGTTTGATTGAGTTTGACGGTCAATTTGGATGGTGAAAAATCGCGGTCTGCTGCAGCTCGAATCTCCCCTGGGCCTTCGTATCCCAGGCTTTTCTGAATAAATTCGTCCAAATAGCGGTCTTCACTCAATACCACCGCCTTTTTGATGAGATTTTTTAGCTCCCGGACATTTCCGGGAAACGGATAAGATTGCAGGATTTCGATAGCCGAATAGGAAAGTTGTCGATCCGCTTTATAGGCCTCATTGTACTTATGTAAAAAGTAGTTGGCCAATTCAAAGGTATCGTCCGGGCGGTCCCTCAGCGCTGGAATTTTTATACTAAAGGCATTGAGCCGATAAAACAGATCCTCTCTGAACTTTTTTTCCTTTACCAGGCCGGCCAGGTCTTTATTGTCAGCGACGATGATCATGCAATTGATTTGTATCGGTTTCAATCCTCCCAAATGCATGATTTTTTGGTCCTCGATGCACTTTAGCAATTTTGCCTGAACCACATAGGGAATATCTCCAATTTCATCCAGAAAAAAAGTGCCACCATGGGCCAATTCAAGAAGGCCGGCCTTACCCTTTTGATGTGCGCCGGTAAAGGCACCTTTCTCGTAGCCGAAAAGTTCGGCTTCGAGGAGATTTTCCGGGATAGTCGCACAATTTATCTGAATAAACGGCTTATCGCGTCGGGGGCTGTTGCGGTGGATAAATTTCGCCAAAAGTCCCTTGCCGGTGCCGGACTCTCCCTGGATCAGAATGTTGGAGGCCTCCATTTGCGCAAGTTTCAAAGCCACTCTCAGAACTTGCTGCATTTCCTCGCTTTCGGCGATAATTTCCTGCTTTTTAAGCTCAAGAACCCCCAGTTCTGTTAATTTATCTTTATATTTATCAGAAACTAGACGCGTTTGGTCTAATTGTTCCAAAAGCTCATTGAGTCGGGTCATGTCGCGCTCGTTGACCACCACCAAGAAGACGTTTCCATTCTCATCAAAGGCAGGTGTGCCGGTCGACAAAATATATTTTCTCGTTTTTTCGATATACTGAAGCATGTTGACCTGGCGTTTGCTCGCCAATACCTCCGGTGATAGGGCCCGGTCGATGATACCGCTTTCGACCAATTTGACGACATTTTTGTTCATCACGTCGGCCGCTTTGATATTACTGAATTTTTCGGCGGCCTGATTGACAGCAATCACCTTACCGTTTCCGTCAACTACCCAGATCCCGTCGGAAGATGAATTGAAAATTGTTTCAAATTGCTTGTTGAGACGTTGATAGGATTCCAGCTTACGTGCGGTCTGTTCAAATTTATACATTTTTTCGAAGCAGCAAACCGCTCCCAGGACATATCCGTTCTCTTGTATCGGAGTAATACTGGCAACGAGCTTTATCCGTTTCCCACGAATATGCCGACCGATCTGGGGTTTGCCGCTCCGCAGGCATTTATGTATCAGTCGCGCGGTAATTTTGAGATGCTCGGAGATATTCGTTCCGATGATTTTCTGCCTTTGAATTCCAATGATTTCAGATGCCTGTTGATTTATCGCAGCAATGTTGCCGAATCGATCCGTCGAAAGGATTCCAATGCTTGCTGAATTAAAGGCCTGGTCCAAAGTGGGCTTCATTTCCATGGTTCGTTCACTCCTGAAGTCCTTAATCAAGCTTATATCAGAAAGTCTTTTGTAGTAAACTACAATAGAAGTCAAGATCTTTCTACACAAAGCGTGGCGCTTGTTATCGAGGTGGTATCTGAACCAGTGACCAACAGCAGGGCTGGAGCTGTGAAGATGTTCCTGGGGCTAATTGTGCAGGTGGCCACTGATTTTAAACACAATTCAGAGGAGAATCAATTGACTCGCGCCCGTCGATATGCAAATGCGACAACCCGAAGACATCATGAATCAAGGGTTGACACCGTTTTTTTTCCGCGGCTGGCCTTTTTTTTTCCAGGTAAGGATTCTGAACTTTTAGTTGGCTCGCTTTTGGCAGATGACTCAGGTTCAGGGCCAAATCCAAAAAATGCGCCCGGAAAGTGAGATGGTCCTGTTCTTGGCTTCTGCCTTGATTTGACGGGACCTCGACGCTTGTTTTTAACATTTCGAATTCGTCGCTTGGCCGTGCTTTTCAACCGGCTTTTTCTTCTGGGTGTCATCGGGCTGGACTGATCTTCGATATACCAATCGTCCTCAGGCCATACCACCGGGATTTTATAACCCAATCTTTCTTCAAGCGGTTCGAGATGAAAAACGTAGCGTTCACATGCCAATGATAGCGCCCGTCCGGATTTTCCCGCCCGGGCGGTCCTGCCGATACGGTGAACATAATTTTCAGAATCCTGTGGCAGGTCGTAATTGATGACATGACTGATATCTTCGACATGGATGCCTCGTGACGCCACATCCGTCGCCACCAAAATTTTGAGTTGTCCCTTCTTAAATTGCTCCATCAGCCGGAATCGTTTACGCTGGGGGAGATCACCGGTAATTCCTTCTGCTGGCCATCCATTGCCTTTCAACCGGTGGGTGAGATGATCCACTCCCACCTTGGTGTTAACAAATATGAGCGCTCGACCCCATTCCTCCCTTTTCAACAAACCTAAAAGAAGAGAAAACTTTTTTTCACTGCCCACATGATACAATTGCTGTTCAATGCCTTCAACGGTTACTGTTTCGGGCGTGACGGCAATAAATTCAGGCAGATTCATGTATTCGTATGTCAACTCCATAACCCGATAGGATAGCGTGGCGGAGAACAGCATGGATTGTCTTTTTTCATAGGGAGGTAGTTTGCGCAGGATGTAACGCATGTCTTTAGCAAATCCAAGATCCAATAAACGATCGGCTTCATCGATTACCAATGCTTTGATGCCGTCGGTCTTAAAAATTCCCTGTTTATAATAATCGATAATACGTCCGGGTGTGCAAATAACAATGTCAGTACCACGACGAAGAATTTCGGCCTGCTTTTGGTAGTCGACACCACCCACGATCTGGACCAGTGACAAGCCGGTATGACGGGAGATAGCGCCGGCCTCTTCATAGATCTGACGGGATAGTTCTCGGGTGGGTGCAATGATGATGGCAGAAGCCAAACCATTGCGCTTTTCATCTTTTGACAACAGTCGGGTTAATACGGTCACCAGAAATGCTGCTGTTTTGCCGGTTCCGGTTTGAGCTTGACCGGCAACATCGCGTCCCGTCAACAACACCGGTAACGTTTGAGCCTGTATGGGGGTACAATAGGTAAAGCCGGCATCCTTCAGACCGGATAGAACCGTGGAAGGCAGGTTGAATTCTTCAAACTTTGTAGGGGTTAAAAATTCGGGCTTCAGGGCTCGCTGAATTTGCGATGACGCGTGGATTTCTTCCGACATGTTTTTATTTTACCTTAAAAGCTAGATTCTCCATCTGATGGCGGCGTAACGGATCAGTAGGTATAATTTACAAACCCGTTGCTGAGTTGATTATACTCCTATTTCCAATTATTGCAATAATTAACCCGTAATAACAACCATTCTCAACGGGTAATATTTAAGGGGTCGAATGTTTTTTTTTGCTAATTTCCGAATCCCGGTAGAATCGATGCGGCGCCAGTTGCAGCGCTTGACAACGTTGGCTCGCTGGCCCATATTTGAGACACATTTTTGCCGATTAAGTCGTTTTTACCAGCTAATCACGGGCATATGGAATTCACAATGAAAGAATTTTTCAAAGTTAAAACTATTGATCAGGCACTTGAGTATGTCGACCAGTTTCCACGCACGAAACCAGAGAGAGTCTCTTTGATGGATTCTGTGAGCAGAATACTTGCAGAAAATATCCAGTCCGATATTGATTTGCCGGATTTTCCGCGTTCGATAATGGATGGATTTGCGGTTCGAGGATCCTCTACTTTTGGTGCCAGTGAGGGAAATCCTGCTTATCTTGTCGTTAAGGGCACCGTGGCCATGGGCGACAAACCCAATATTTCAGTGGGCCCGGGGGAGGCCGTTCGAATTTCGACCGGTGGTATGCTTCCGGCCGACGCCGACAGCGTTGTCATGATCGAGCATACCGAAAAAATGGATGATACGACTATTGAGGTTTATCGCAGCGTCGCACCCGGACAAAATTTGATCGAGGTCGGGGAGGATATTAAACAAGGTGAAATGATTCTGGAATCTGGTAGAAAAATCAGATCGCAAGAGTCTGGAATGTTGGCGGCTTTAGGAATAGAAAGGGTTCTGGTATACGAAAAACCCCTTATCGGCATCATCTCCACCGGTGATGAGGTCGTTGGTGTCGGGCAAACACCAGGGTTTGGCCAAATTCGGGACGTTAACACCTACACCTTATCGGGAATGATTCGGGAAATGGGGGCGACTGCAATCCCCTTTGGTATTGTGGGCGATGATTTCGAAGCGCTCTTGTCAAAATGCACCGAGGCACTGGCCCAATGCGACATGGTTCTGGTATCCGGAGGCAGCTCTGTTGGTGCACGGGATTTTACCATTGATGTGATCGAAGCCTTGGAAGAATCCGAAATTTTATTTCACGGCATTTCGATCAGTCCGGGAAAGCCGACCATACTTGCAAACGTTCGAAACAAAGCCTTTTGGGGATTGCCCGGGCACGTGGTTTCCGCTATGGTCGTTTTTTCCAGGCTCGTTAAACCTTTTATAAAAGAGATAAGCGGCCAAGCGTATTCTCAAAGGAAGAAATTTCGGCTGATCGCAACATTAACCAGAAACTTGGCTTCGGCTCAGGGCCGTGTTGACTATATCCGGGTCCGGCTAAGACGTGAGAACGGGATTCTCCGGGCCGAGCCGATTTTAGGCAAATCGGGTTTAATCAGCACAATGGCCAAAGCAGACGGATTGATTGAAATCGACATGAACGCTGAGGGATTAGATGAAGGGTCGCAGGTGGAAGTGATTTTAGTGTAATGACACAGGAGCCCCTGCCGCAAAAATCTGTGCCAAACAGCTTATCGTTTTTGTAATTTGGGAGCAAGTATGGAATATAAGCGCAATGTCTATCTCAAGATGAAAACCCTGGAGGAAACCCGAGAAATTATCCACGAGGCGTTTAAAGTCTCCGATGTACTTGAGACCGAGATAATTCCGGTTCCGGAAGCCGTCAACCGAATTCTGGCCCAACCCGTACAGGCAAAAATTTCTTCACCGCATTTCAATGCGGCTGCTATGGATGGTGTGGCCGTTAAAGCCGAGATCACCTTCGGCGCCAGCGAAACAGCAACCAAAACCTTCAGCATCGGCAGGGATGCATTCTATGTCAACACCGGTCATGTTATGCCGGCAGACACCGATGCGGTCATCATGATTGAACATGTGCTGGCCATCGACGATACCCGCATTGAAATCGATAAACCGGTCTTTCCCTGGCAGAACGTGCGTAAAGTGGGTGAGGATATTGTAGCGACAGAACTTCTTTTTCCCCAAAACCACCGAATCACAGCCTATTGTATCGGTGCTTTGTTGACGGGCGGTGTGTTTTCGGTACCTGTCAAAAAGAAACCAAGAATCCTGATCGTACCGACCGGTTCAGAACTTGTCGACTGGCGCAGCTTCTCCACTGACAAATTCGAACCGGGTCAGGTGCTTGAAACCAATTCATTTGTCATCGGCAGCCTGGTCGAAACCGAGGGTGGCGCCTACAGCCGGCATAACATGGTCATGGATAATTCGGCCTGGATCAAACAGGTCGTTCAAGAAGCTGTAAATCAGGATTATCAAATGATTCTTATACTTGGCGGATCATCTGCCGGTTCGGAAGACTATGCCAGACGGGTCATCCACGATCTTGGTCAAGTGCTCGTTCATGGCGTCACCATCATGCCCGGCAAGCCGGTGGTCATTGGCAGGGTTGGTGATACGCCTGTATTTGGCATACCAGGATATCCGGTGTCTGCTATCATTGCTTTTGAACAATTTGTGCGACCTCTGATTCGCAGTATGCTCGGACAACCCGATCACCCCGATGAGTCAATCCAAGTGGAACCGACGCGAAAGATAGCCTCTAAACTCGGAGTTGAAGAATTTTTGCGGGTGAAACTGGGTCAAGTGGGCAATCGGGTGGTCGCGACCCCTCTCCCAAGAGGCGCCGGCAGCATCACATCCATAACAGAAGCCGACGGCATTATTCGGATTCCAACCCATATTGAGGGCATTAAAGACCGCGAACGGGTATCGGCTCAACTGTTGCGACCCCTGCCGTCGATTCTCGGAAACATCGTCATTGTCGGAAGTCATGACAACACGTTAGATGTTCTGGCTGATCAAATCAAAGCCAAGCACCATCGAATAAGCCTCTCATCAAGCCATGTCGGCAGCATGGGGGGCCTGATGGCCATTAAAAGAGGCGTTTGCCACATCGCAGGATCTCACCTGCTCGACCCCGAAGATGGTTCCTATAATCTGTCTTATATTAAGAAATTTTTATCTCAAGTGGATGTAAAACTAGTTCACCTGGTTTTGCGAGAGCAGGGTTTGATCATCCAGCGAAATAACCCTAAAAATATCAAAGCGATCGATGACCTGGCCCGAAGCGATATTTCCTTTATCAACCGGCAGGCGGGTTCCGGGACAAGAATATTATTAGACTTTCATCTAAATCAGGTTGGGATTGATCCGGCGGATATCAGCGGCTACCATCACGAGGAATTTACCCATATGGCAGTTGCCGTGGCGGTACTCAGCGGTACCGCAGATGCCGGTCTTGGAATTCATGCTGCCGCCGCTGCGCTGGATCTCGATTTTATTCCGGTCGTGACCGAACAATATGATCTGATCATTGCCGCCGAGCATTTTGATTCGGAAAATGTCCAAATTTTGCTCGAAACCGTCAACAACCCAGAGTTTAAAAACCGGGTCGATGCGCTGGGTGGTTACAGTACGGAGAGAACAGGGGAAATTATTATGTGATATCCATCCAAGGCGTATCCAGAATCAAGCATCCAGTACCCGCGTCTTGGCCGTTGATCGACGCACAATTTGGCCCGTTTAGAGCGTTTGGGATATACCGGCAGGGGTGTCATGGGTATCATGACTATTTAAAGCAGCATTGCAAGTCTGCCGATAGCGGAACGTTAGTCTGCCAAACGCTCTAACGAAACGACGAGGTCTGAACTCAGACTGAATGAACAAACGGAACAAGAAAATATTCGGTACGCTTTTCTTTTCAATATTTGCGGCGGTAACAGGCGTGGGGATCGTTGTTCCGCTGCTTCCAATATATGCCCGCGACCTGGGGGCTTCCGGCTTTTACATTGGACTCATTTTCGGAGCCTTTTCCCTATCTCGAACATTTTTTCTGCCTTATTTCGGGCGGCTTTCCGATATCAAAGGCCGCAAGCCGATTATTGTTCCTGGATTTCTCGCCTATGCCCTGATTTCCATGGCCTTCCTCTACTCAACATCCATCGATTCACTTATCGTTATCCGATTCTTTCACGGCATCGCCTCCGCCATGTTGATGCCGGTGATCCAGGCCTATGTCGGGGATATTACCCAAGAAGGTCGCGAAGGAACCACCATGGGCATATTTAACATGTCTCTTTTTCTGGGATTAAGTCTGGGACCTGCTATCGGCGGCATCCTCAAAGACCACTTCAGTCTCCAAGGCGCATTCTATTGCATGGGGTTACTGGCCCTTATCGGTTTTTTTTTAAGCCTTTTTCTGCTGCCGCCGACGACCTCCGAACGGGTGATCCGCCAACAGAAAAACCCTTTTTCATGGAAAATGCTTTTCAGGGATCGGCAGGTGGTGGGTCTTTTTCTTTTCCGATTTGCCTATGTGGTCTGCGTCGGCATTATATGGGGGTTTATCCCCTTGCTGGCGGATACGGAATTTGCCGCTTCCAGCTCTGCAATCGGATTATTGGTCATGTTAGGCGTATTTATCAGCGGCCTAATCCATGTGCCGATGGGCTATCTGGCAGATCGAATCAGCAAAAAACTCATCGTGACAGCCGGTGGACTGCTGATCAGTTATGCCATTTTTTCTTTTGAATGGGCCGTCCGGGTAGAGGATCTTGTGGTTGCCACGGTTTTATTCGGTCTTGGCGGAGGAATCTCCATGCCGGCCCTGATGGCGATGGTCGTGTTAAAAGGAAACAGAATCAATGCGATGGGCAGTATTATGGCCTTGATG
>JASFSK010000092.1:0-11270 GCA_050114455.1 Desulfobacterales bacterium
CATCTGTATTTTCTTATTATTATCAAGCAAAGATGTGAAAATTCCAACCCGCCGACTGACAGAAGAAATTGTCAGTCCAAACTGACCGCCAATGTCAGAATTACTGAATTGGCCGCTCTGCCATAAGTGATAAAGCAACATATCTCGTTGAATCATATCCGATTTCGGAATCCGGCGGGAGCCTTTCAATTTTAAGATATCAAGCTTTAATTCCGCCGACGCAGTTTTGATCACCTCACTGATGTCGGTGTCATTGACGATATTTTTAGAAACTGGGATGTCCGACGAATTTTCTTCATTTAAATAAGTGGTTTTAATTCTATCAATAAAGGTTTGCGATCCAAATATCACCCCGTGTTTGATGTCCTCCCAGATGCTTTTTTTTTCGTCAGCGTACCGCTGCACTTTCTCCCGGTAAGCACGATGCCCAGTGTTATCCGGGCCGAACTGCGATAACAGCAAATCGGTTTTCAGCCAGCCCGGACATGGCCGGTTGTAAGCATATGTGGGATAGCTACTCCAGGGGTAATCGACGAGCCGTTGTACAATTCCTGCACGCAGCGGATTTCGATGGATGTAATACGACAACTGCAACAGATATGCTTCATTTTCAACTAAAATACTCTTAAAACGTCCCTGGAATAGATGGCCACTCTGAGAATTTCTCAGATTGAAGATCGTGGTGTAGGTGGTACCCAGCCATTGCATGGATTTGGATAGATTCGGTCGGTTGGTACGAATCAGCAGGTGATAGTGATTGTCCATCAGGACATATGCAATAATGGCCACCTCGAATCGCTCCGACATTCTTGCAATTGTCTTGAGGAACGTCTGGCGGTCGTCGTCGCCTAAGAAAATGGCTTGCTGTTTATTTCCCCGCGATAGGGCGTGGTAGTATGCACCTTCATATTCGATTCTCAATGGGCGTGACATGAACTATCCATAATTCAGGGAAAGACCAAAGTCAACTATAATCAATAATCAAGGTTTGACCCCTTTTTGACGGGTTCGATGTTGGGAAATCTAAAGGATCTTTAAGGGCCTCGGTTGCCTTCCAGAGTCAGCGGCATCGCCAGACAGAACGTAGCGCCCTGCTCTTTTTGGCTTTCGATGTTAATATCTCCCCCGAGGCATCGGGCCAGAATCAGGGCACCTGCAAGACCGAGACCGTGACCCTTGCGCGGTACGATCGAACATTCCTTCACCTGGGCGTAACGCTTGAATATCAATTCCTGATGTTCCGGGTCGACACCGGGTCCGTCATCGGCAATCCGCAGCAATAAATTCTGGTTTTCAATCGTCATGCTGATATCAACCCGGCTCCGGCGATGATGGAGAGCATTTTTTAGGAGATTGCCCGCAATCTGACAGAACTTGATTTCGTCCTGAAACATCTCAATATTTACGGCCTGCGAAGAGCTATCTATAAAAATACCGTTTTGCGACAGCAATTCGATGGCATCTTTTTCATTCTGATATTTTCCAATTTCCTCGGCCAGAGGACCGGTCGTGATCTCCAGAGCTTCTTTGATTACCTGAAAAAGGGTTTTGGCCGGGTGGAAGTGAGAGCAGACAAAGCAGCCGGTTTGGGAGCGACCGATCTCCAGCAAATTATTGAGCATGGACCTGGTTTTTTTGGTGTTTCGCAGGGTGCGCTTCAGGGTGTTTTCCTGCTTGGACGACAAGGGACCGAACTTATCTCTTTTTTCCAAAATAGTACGCAAGCCGGTCTCGATAATTGCAATCGGATCTTTGAGCTCGTGAATTAAAAACTGGATATCAAGCTCCCGATAAAACTGATCGGGCGAATCCACATTGGCCTGTACTTTCTGATCTTGTTCGTCGGGTCGGTTCATTCTAACATTCCTCTGAGATGATGATAATATGACTTACTCAGGTTCACTTTGCACCTCTGCAAACCGTTCCGCCGGATAAAACTGTACCGTTACGGTGGTGCCGCCGGAGGTCCGACAGTCCTGCGATTGTTGGCTGTGCTCACAGTCTTCGATTCTACCCGAACACGAGTCCGAGTCTTCGGCCAAAAGGCTGCAGCGCTGGGAAACCAGGTTCAGTCTGAAATGATATCGCTCTGAAAAAATTCTCATTCGCAATAAATCGAAGCCTTTGCCCCCGGCACCGAAGTCGTAGGGCTGGCCCGAGGAATACTGCATCGTATCGTAGGTTGTAAAATAATTTTCAAAAATCAACCGCTGGTTTTCCCGACTGATACCGACGCCGGTATCTCTGATCTCCAGTTCGGGGCCGATCTCGCCGTTTTTGACCGAAATGATAACTTCACCACTGTCGGGGGTATTTTCGATAGCATTGCGAACCAGACCCTCAAAAACCTTGGCGAGAACATCCGGTGGCACCCAAATGGCAGGCACCGCAGTCAATCGGGTTTCCACCCGGCAGTTACGGTGGGCAAATCGGGGTTCGAGGGCTTTCATTGTTTTTGCTATAAATTGATCGAGGTCAATCAATTCCGGCTGGGAGTCATGGGGTCCGAAAAGTTCTTCGATCCGCTGACGCAACCGCCTGAGGATGTCTTTTTCTCCCAGTTCTTCAGCAACCAAAACTTCCAGCTCGTCGGCGCATGTATCTAGCAAAGATGACAGCATGTAGTAGATTTTATAATCTTTTTCCCGCAGGATATCTTCGATTTGATACTGCATGTCCAACAGCCGATCCAGATTTCTCTGGGCCCGTTGGAGAATGGAGTCCCAATTTCGGTCTTCGATACCAATGAGCTTTTTCTGCAATATACTCAGTGAAGCAGACAATATGGAAATCGGCGTTTTTAACTCGTGTGAAAGATGATGAATCACCTGGTCTTTGGCGCGATTCAAACTCTGGACTTCCTGGTATGAAAGTTTGAGTTCTTCATTGATGGTCGCATTTTCAATCGGCAACGCGACATAGTTTGCAATGGCACTTAACAACTCAATGTCCGGTTGGCCGAAGATGCCTTCTTTTTTGTTGACGGCACACAACACGCCGATCATGCGGTTCTGGATTTGAAGCGGGACATCCAGCATGCTGTGGGTTCGATAATGGGATTTTTCATCGACCTGGCTGAAAAAATGAGGATTTTTGGACGTGTCCGGCACTATCAGAGGTTCTCCGGTGCGGTAAACATGTCCAGCAACGCCTTTATCTGCCGGAAATCTTATTTCCTTCATCTTTTGGCCGGTTTCATCATCATCATACACGGATTCGCGAAAGTAAAATTCCTTCTTTTCCTCATCCAGGAGAATAACGTTTGCCCCTTCCACCCCCATTAAATCCTGAACCTCCTGGGTAACCAGCTTTAGCCGTTCGTCCAGGCCCCTGTGAAGATGCAATGATTTGGCGATGCGGAAAAGCGCTTGATTGATACGGGCATCACGCTTTTCCCGGGTCACATCTCTCAGAGTGATCACCTGCCCTGCCGGCTGGTTGTCTTCATCATAGAATATGGCGCCATCGATGATAATATCCAGCAATCGGCCATCTTTGGTCAAACGCTTGGTTTCAAATCCGTGCAAGATTTTCTCTGTGAACAAGCGCTGGATGCCGACCCGCGTCTCTTCTTTTAAATATTCGGGAACAAAGGGGACAATTTTGCCTTTCAATTCATCCAACGACCAGCCGAATACCTTTTCAAAAGCCGGATTCAGATAAAAAACAGTGTTGTCTAAGTTAAACACAAAAACCGGGTCCGGCAGAAATTCAAGAAAGGCCCGGTATCGCTGTTCTGCCCGCCGGCTGGTACGGGACAATTCAAGGGCACAAACCTCGGAATCTTTCAAAGCCTGCTGGGCCAAAACCCGGTCGGTGACATCCCTGGCAATGCCTCTGAAACCGATCCTTTGACCCTGGTCGTCTTTGATCAGGTTGGCCGAAATCTCTAGATGACGCTCCTCTCCATCCTTGCGCGTAATTTCCCAGCTGATATCGACGTCGCCATCTCTGGCCCGATAGATACGGTTAAACGCCTCAAAGGCAATGCCGGCGTTTTCATCATTCATAAATTCACGGAAATTGCGATCGCGGATCTCCTCTGCCGGATATCCGAAAATTCGGCAAAGGGCATCATTAAAAAATTTAAAATTACCATGCAGGTCGACTTCGTAAAATCCGTCCGCCACATCCTCGATGAGCACCCGATAGCGATCCTCGCGAACTTTTGTTTGTTTATTTTCCAATTTAAAATTTTCTTCCGTCTGCATGGCTTGGCTGTGCTCGGTGCTGCATATAAATTTTAAGCTGATCGGTTCCGTATTCGAGGTTGACGGTTCACAGGTTAGAACTGTGTTTAACGCTAAAGAAACATCCTGATTGGTAAGCATTGATGTTGACTGTGGGTATTTTCAACCCTGAACGTCGAACCGTTAACCCGTCAACCTAATTTTCCGTTTCAAGAATGCCGAAGGACTCAGCATCCAGCAGATTGATCCCATTGGCCTGCAATACCTCAATGGCCTTTTCATTATCGCTGAAACGAAAAATCATCACCGCTTTGCCTTGAGAAAAACGAATAAACGCATACATGAAAACGACATAAATGCCGGCGTCTGTCAATGGGTGCAGAATTTTGGCCAGACTCCCAGGCTTATCCTCGATTTCAGCCGCGACGACCTCATTCACAAAAGCGGGTATCTCCAGTTTCATCAATATCCGCCTTGCCTTGGCAACATTAGAAACCAGCAAACGCAGCTGTCCAAAGGCACCGGTATCCACCAGGTTGAGAGCTCGAAGATTGATGCCGGCAGCGCCCAGTGCATTGGTAACTTCAAACAGCCGACCTGGTGCATTTTCGATAGAAATGACAATTTGCTTTAAATTCATGAGACTCCTCCGACGATGACCGGATAACCCGGAATTCAGAATTGATTAGAGCGTCTGGCAGAATTACGTCCCGCTAGCGGCAGTTTTGCAATGCTGCTTTGAATCGCAAAAGTGCCCCAGCTGGCTTAGTCCAAACGCTTTAGAAGGAATCTAAGAAAAATAATAGGGGTGTGTCAAGCTAGAAAGCGCACAATTGCTGCTGAGTTAACTAGATGGCTAAATCAATTAACTCTGCAAATCCAATCTGAGCGTCCGTAATTGAAGATTGAAGAATACGAATCGAATATAGATTCGACCCAATTAATCCAAGGGCCAAAGGCCTTTTTCTTCCAAGACCGTTTTAAGGGTTTTCAGGGCGGAGTTGGTGGCAGGCACGCCTCCGTAAATTGCAGTTTGAAAAATCACCTCGGCGATCTCCTTCGGTTGACAGCCAACATTTAATGCCGCTTGGATATGCAGTTTAAGTTCATCCAGGCGCGAGAGAACCGTCAGCGCTGCGACGGTAACCAACTGCCGGGTTTTGTGGGGAATTTTCTCCCGCGCATACATTTGACCGGTAATAAACAATGAAAGGTCTTTGGCAAGATCTTTGTCGAAGGACCGCCACAAATCAAACGGTCGTTCACCGGATACATCTTTGAAATATAAAGCGGCTGTTTTTTGAGTCTTTGCAATGATGTCTTTGTCCAAAATTTTCTCCTTTAACTGGTTTGGGTTTCAGATGTCAGCCCCACCACTAGGCCAGCCAGTCTGATCAGAAAAGAAACTTTGTAGTCCTGAATCGATTAATTTCTGCTCGTTGGAACGGCCTCCTAACTGTGACTGCCTGGATCATCGCGGCTGAAAAGCCGCTCCCACCCATCTTTAATGTCGGCCGCAAGGCCGTTGATATTTGTTTCGTTTCATATTATGTTTCAATATCTAAGACGGATGAACCCGCAAAAAATATGAAATACCTACGTTTTGTCATTCCCGCGAAGGCGGGAATCCAGTAAAATCGGATGTTTCTGGATGCCGGATCAAGTCCGGCGTGACGGCAGATAGACTTTTTACGATACCTTCAAGACGTATATGCCTGACACCTTGTGTTCCCCACAGCATATCTTCCGGAAAGGCCCGCTAACAGCCCAAACAAGCATTACTCGTATGAAAAACAATCAGCCCTGCCGGTAGCAGGGCTGACGAGTCAATACCAAAAGAGCGATTATGTCTTGAATGAATGCTATGACACCACTATAGAATGGAGTATTTCGGCCCTCCCCCCCCTTCGGGACAGGTCCAGATAATGTTCTCGTAGGGGTCCTTGATCTCACATGTTTTGCAGTGCAGACAATTTGAAGGATTCAGTTTCAACCGTCTGGATCCGCCCGGTTCTTCTTCAAGTTCGTAAACCTGGGCCGGACAGAAACGTGTGCAGGGGCATCGATAGTGGTCATAACACTCGGTGACACAAAGATTTTGGTCCGGTATAACGAGATGACAGGGTTGATTTTCCTCATGGGTAGTGCCGGAGAGGTAAAGCCCCGTCAATTTATCCAGATACAGCTTGCCGTCAAGATCCTGGGTTTCCGGTGACACGGTTTGATGAGTTGTTGTATTGTCCAATTTTTTCAATGACAACCGGTCTTTTTTAATTTGCATGGGGTCTACAAATCCCCGGCCGCCACTTAAATACTGGGCACCGATCGTGATGAATTTTCCCACACCTTTTTGGGATAGGGCCTGGTCAAAATTGCGTGCGGCATAGAGCTCTTTTCTAATCCAACTGTCATCGACACTTTTTGCATAGGAATCCAAAGCACCGGCAGAATAGCTGTCCTGATCCAGGGCCGTCAGGATTGCTTCGGCCGCCAGCATGCCGGACTTCATAGCGGTGTGAACGCCTTTGAGCCGTTGGATATTCAGCATGGAAGCACTGTCACCGACAATAACCGCGCCGTCCAGTGCCAGCCGAGGCATGGTGTAATATCCTCCGGCAGGCAGGGTCTTGGCACCTTGCTGCAGCACCTTGCCGCCCTGGATGATATCGGCAATCAGAGGATGTTTTTTAAAGCTTAAAAATGCCTGATAGGGTTCAAACAGGGGGTCTTCATATTCCAATCCGATAACAAACCCCAAAGATACCCGGTTATCTTTCATTTTATAGAGAAATCCGCCACCTTTGGTTTGAAAACCCAACGGGTACCCGAAGGAATGCACGACCGTGGTAGCAGATGAATTGAAAGCGTTTGACTCCGGGATTTCGATGACTTCTTTGATAGCGGTTTCAAATACCTGGGGCATTTTGTCGGCAAAAATCCCGAGTTTTTTTCCGATCTCGCGCAAAAGGCTTCCCCGGGGCCCCTCACCGAAGACGGTGATTTTGGCCAGTAAATCGACGCCAGGCTCGAAATTTGGCCTTTTGTTGCCGTCTTTATCGATACCCTTGTCTCCGGTTCGAATGCCGACGACACGGTCTCCGTCCGGTTCATAAAGCACCTCAGTTCCGGCAAACCCAGGAAAAACCATTATTCCCAACTCCTCAGCCGTCTCTCCCAACCAGGCACAAAACTTCGAAAGGCTAATGACATGGCAGCCGCTGTTGTGCATGTAACTGGGTGTGTATGGAATACGAAATTTTCCGGAGGATGTCAGGAAATAAAACTCATCCCGACATTCAGGTTGTTCAATCGGACACCCTTTTTCCAGATAATCAGGTATAAGCTCTTTGAGTGCCACAGGATCCAAAATAGCCCCACTCAACGAATGGGAGCCGATGGATTCAGCCTTCTCAATCAGGCAAACTTCGATTTCCTTACCGGCTTTTTGGGCCATGCTCATCAAATGGATAGCTCCGGCCAAATTCGCCGGGCCGCCGCCGACAAACAATACGTCAAACTCCAAAGATTCTCTGGTTTCATCCATGTAAATGTCCTCTGCTATAAAACCTATTTTCCGAAGATGTTACGGTTGCTTGAATTAACAATTTCAGCCCTTGATTTTTTTCACTTCTTCGGCTATCGCCGGAACGATTTCCGACAGATCGCCGACGATGCCGAGATCCGCTTTTGAAAAAATCGGTGCTTCAGGATCCTTGTTAATGGCCACGATGAACTTAGAAGTCGACATGCCGGCCAGATGTTGGATTGCACCGGATATGCCGCAGGCAACGTACAGCACTGGGGAGACAACTTTACCGGTCTGTCCTACCTGATCACTGTGCGGGCGCCAGCCTTCATCAACGGCAGAACGCGACGCTCCCACCGCCCCGCCAAATGCAGCCGCCAGTTGTTCGATAGCGCCAAATTCACCGCTGGTTCCACGACCGCCGGAGACGATAATATCTGCTTCCGTCAGTTCAATTTTATCGCCCGTATCCATAGTTTTATCAACGACCGATGTTTTCACGTCGCCCACATTGACAGAAAGTTTCTCAACCGCGCAATCTTTAGCTGTTTCGACAATGTCCATCACATTTGGACGGATAGCGATGATCTGCGGAGCCCCTTCAATTTCAACATCGGCAAAAATCTTTCCACCAAACATCGGACGCGTACAGGTTAAAAGGCCATTGTCTAATTTGATCGCCGTGCAGTCCATGGCCAGCCCGGCATCCAATTTGGCGGCCAAACGCGCGGAGTGATCTTTTCCCTGAACGGAAGCTCCGATGAGCACCACTGCCGGATTCACCGATTGGATCAGCTCGGCAGCGACATTGGTGTACGCATCCGTTGTGTAATCCGCCAAAGCCGGATCATCGGCTACCAGTATCTTATCAGGGCCATACTTTTCCAGTTCACCGGCGATGCTCTCAACACCGGAACCGACCACCACGGCCGTTAAATCCACACCCAAACCATCAGCAATGCGACGGCCTTCGCTGACGGCTTCGAAGGACACCTTTCGAAAAGCACCATCTCTTTGTTCTGTAATCACAAACACTCCCTGTGCCATATTGATCTCCTTTATAACCAAAGCAGGTTTTAGTTCTGTTATTTCAGTTCCCGTTACCAATCCGGATAGCAGGTTGGAACTAAATTATTTTAGATTCCTCATGCAGGACTCTGACAAGCTCTGCAGCTTTCTCCTGGGCAGACTCACCCTCAATAATTTTGACTGCCTGCCGTTCAGGCGGAAAATTCAAAGCTTTGATTTTAACCTTGCGATTTGCCGCCCCCACCGCAGCCGAATCAACACCCAGATCCGCCACGGTTTTGACTTCGACCGGTTTCTTTTTTGCTTTCATAATCCCGGGCAAAGAGGCATAACGCGGTTCGTTCAATCCCCGCTGGGTAGTAAACAATGCCGGCAATGCAGCCTCTACAACCACCGCTCCGCCCTCAATGGCGCGGGTGCATTTGATTTTCCCGTCGAGCACTTCGGCTTTGATTACCATGGAAATCTGCGGTATATCTAAAAACTCAGCCACGCCCGCAGCAACCTGGTAATTATCTTCATCCACCGCCCGATGTCCGGCAATGATTAGATCACATGGAATTTCCTTGACGGCGGCCGCCAGGACTTTGGCCGTTGCCAGTGCATCGCTGCCTTCAGCCGCCGGATCGTTGATGTGAATCCCTTTGTCGGCTCCCATTGCCAAAGCGGTTCGAATGGTTTCCACTGCTTTTTGTTGTCCCATGGAAACAATGGTGACGGTTCCTCCTTGGGCATCTCTGATCTGCAGGGCCTCTTCAACTGCGATCTCATCGTAGGGATTCATTACCCACTTGATGTCCTGCTTTTTTATGGATACGTCGTCGCCTTCAATTTCAATCAATGACTCGGTGTCCGGCACCTGTTTGACTAGAACTACTATTTCCATTTCAATCTCCCTTCACGATTTTAAAATTCTATGAGCCGATGCTATATGCTCGCTTTAACGGTTGGCTTTACGAATTCCCAGCTGATCCAATGCAATAATCCATTTACAAATATTGGCCGAACCTTCAACCATGGTGTAAGTGGGGGCATCTCTGTAAAACCGGGCCACCGGATATTCGGTGGAATAGCCGTAGGCACCCAGAATCCGCATGGCATAGTTGGCACATTTGTTAGCCACTTCACCAGCCAGGTATTTGGCTTGAGCCACATCCAATCCGTTGTT
The DNA here is from genome assembly GCA_050114455.1 of Desulfobacterales bacterium. Classification (GTDB taxonomy): domain Bacteria; phylum Desulfobacterota; class Desulfobacteria; order Desulfobacterales; family JAFDCJ01; genus JAFDCJ01. Next base: position 9,914 of record JASFSK010000092.1, read on the forward strand.
GAGCCTTCCCTGATCTTTTGCCCAGGCTGCTTTGTAAACCACCAGCCGGGCGGCTTCCAACTCTGCCGACATTTGGGCAATCAGGTCCTGGTTCATTTGGAATTCACCGATGAGCTTGCCGAATTGTTTACGCTCTTTGCAATACTTGATGGCTTCATCCAGACAGGCCTGGGCCACTCCGATCCCGCCGGCGGCGGCGGAAAGCCGGGTCTGGTTCAACGATCCAAAAAGAATTTTGGCGCCGTCGCCCGGATTCCCGAGAATGTTTTCTTTGGGTAATTTTGTATCGGTGAGATATATTTCGCCGGTGGGTGAGGATCGGGAACCCATTTTATCCAGAGCCGTTGTCCGGATGTCATTGAAATTTTTGACTTCCACCACAAAGGCGGAAAGCCCCTTGGGGCCCTTTGATCGATCGGTATAAGCATAGTAAATGATAGCGTCGGCCACATCGGCATTTGAAATCCAGGTTTTAGATCCGTTTAGCAACCAGTGGTCGCCTTTGTCCTCGGCTTTTGATTTGATCGCCATGACATCCGAGCCTGCATCCGGCTCGGTCATAGCAAAGGCGCCCACACTCTCGGCCGTAACCAGTTTGGGAATATATTTTTCTTTGAGTGCATCGCTGCCGTACGTCAATATGGTGTAAGCACACCCCAGGGTCTGCATATTGATCTGGACCCTAAGGGAGCTGGAAGCCCGGGCAATTTCCTCGGTAACGATCATGGCCGCCAGCCAGCCCATTTCAGATCCACCGTATTGCTCCGGAATGACTGTTCCGAACAAACCCAGTTCACCCATGGGCTTGACGACTTCTTCATAAGGGAAATAGTGCTTCTCATCCCATTCGTCAGCGAACGGCGCGATCTTTTCGCTGGCGAAATCGCGGACCATGTCCCTTAACATCTCAAGTTCTTCGGGCAGACTAAAATCCATTTTCCTTCCTCCTAATTATATTTATTAATCTTCTGAGAATCTGATCTGTCTTTCCGGATAAGCAAATGAGCAACAATTCGCTCTCATGCGTCTTAGCAGGTTTGCTAAATTTGGCAACCGACAGGATGTCGTAGCATATAGCGGTTGTCATAAATATGCTCCGTTTGGTCTTGGCCGCACCATTTGAAAAGATGTTTATCGTATACCGTATACATTGCTCATTTTAAGAGATGGACTATAGAGGAAGGTAGAGGGGAAGTCAAGAAAGAAAGTAGCTATTTTACAGCTACATCGCCTGGTCGGTTGGTGCCGGGGCGGATGATAATCCGCACCGATGCTCAAACTTCAAATGTTATCTCAGATTCCCTTATCGATGATCTTTTGGTCGTGTTTAAGACGCTCTTGAATACCCTTGCTGATC
>JASFSK010000093.1:0-11205 GCA_050114455.1 Desulfobacterales bacterium
CCGAACACAACGGAAGGCATTCGAAATAAAGTAGTTTTTCAGCTGTAGCGGTCTTATCGAGCAGCTCCTGAAAAACGGTCGGTGCAGAAGTGATAAATAAGCCGGAGGCGTAAGGGTCCGCCAGCAGAACCCGCGTCCAGGCTTCCAACCGATCTTTAGCCATAAAATCGGATGAATTATCAGTTAGTTGTGCCTCTTTTGCTTGGAATTCCGCGGATAAGACATCATTCTCCATCTTCAGGTTGCGGAGTAGTTCTTTCTCCTGCTGATGGTGTCGTTTCAAATCCTGAACAACCTCTTGGTTTTGCCGATCGAATTCCTGGGCCAAGTATAAAAAAAGTCTGGCTGTCAAAAGCGGCTCAGGCCCCTGGGTCTCTGGTTTACCGCAAGCCTGCTTTTTTATTTCGGCCACCACTTGTGAGGTCGATGTGCCGTTGAAAAAAGGAGTCACATCCGTCCATGTTTTCAAAAAAGGAAGTTTTAAACCCGAGCCGTCAAGATGTAGATCTGCCCAGCTTTGATAATTTGTCACCAAAGTTTTGAGTTCATCCTGGTCCGTTTTGACAGGCACCCGGACGTCGAGAACGCCCTTTTCAAGCCAGGCAAACATTTGGTCCGGTACTATGTCGGACATTGGCTGATAAACGATAAATTGTCCAAAGCAGGCATCCAGCGCCTGGGCAACGCTTTCCGATACATATGTGGATGGGAAAAAGATCGGTTTCATGGGTCTTTGTCTTGCATAAAAATTAGCGTGGGATTAACTGACCGAGAATTCTGTAAGGGCATTCCGGATGTCCATTTGAACCTGTTTTTCATCCTGGGAGCCATCAACCACCCTTATCCGTTCAGGATCTTGCCGTGCAAGTTCCAAGTAGCCTGCACGAACTTTTTCATGAAAGCTGAGAGTTTCTTCTTCAAAGCGGCTTTCAATGCCAACACGGGTTCCATTTTCAAGCTGTTTCCAGGCACGCGCCAAACCAATTTTAGGAGCAAGATCCAATAGAAAGGTAATGTCAGGTTTTAAATCATTGAAAATTATCCTGTGCAGGTCGCAAATGAGCCTGGTGTCAATCCCTCGAGCGATACCCTGGTATACAATAGTGGCATCAAAATATCGGTCGCACAAAACTACTTTACCTTCAGCCAAACTGGGTTTGATCAAAGTGTTGATGTGCTGGGATCGATCAGCCATATACAGCAATAATTCTGCTGTGGGCACCAATTCGGAGCTCGCAGGATCCAACAAAATTGCTCTTATTTTCTCGCCCAAACCGGTACCGCCGGGCTCGCGGGTTAACACACATGAATGCCCCCGGTTCTCAAAATAACCACCAATCTGCTTTAGCTGAGTTGTTTTACCAGATCCCTCTATACCTTCCAACGTAATGAACATTTTGGTGATGGCCCTTCCGTAAGCGATAACACAATAATGAATGCAAATTTCGGTTAATCACTGAAAACAAATGATGGGAAACCAACCTGGACTTTATTCGCTAATAACAATATCATGACCTCTATTTCCCGATGGTTTTGCTCAAATTCCAGCGTCTTAGATCTTCTAATACCTGGTAATCGGTCATATCGCATTTGACAGGCGTAATGGAGATAAAATTTTGGCCGAGTGCCGCCCCGTCAATTTCGGGATCGTCTCCAAATTGTTGGGTTTCCCTTCCCTGCCAAAAATATGTTCGGTTGCGGGGATCTATGCGTTTTTCTACATATTCTGACAGCAATTCGACGCCTTGACGGCTGATCTTAACTCCGTGGATCTGTTTTAGGGGCAAATTAGGAATATTTACATTGAGAAACGTGCCGAAAGGCAGCCCTTTTGCGGTTACAGTGTCGCTTAGATACGCGACAAACTGTGCTGCATCATCGTAATAATCGGCTTTTTGACCCTCAATTGAAGCGGCAATTCCAATAGCACCACCCAAGGCCGCCTCTTTGGCCGCAGCCACCGTGCCGGAGTAATTCAGGCTTGCACCGACATTGGCGCCCGGATTTAAACCGGCTACCACCACATCCGGACGCTCAGAGAGAATTTCCGCCATAGCCAGTTTGATGCAGTCGGCCGGCGTTCCGTTAACGGCATACCCGCTGTAGCCGCCGTTTAATTTAACCCGGATAGCTCGCAATGGTTCGTTTAATGAGATCGCATGGCTGATGGCACTGCGCTCGCGGTCCGGTGCAACGACGACCACCTGATGAGAATTGACAAAATGTTGGTAAAGAGCCCTCAGCCCGCGAGCATGGATACCGTCATCGTTTGTCAACAAGATCTTCATTACGATTGATATTCCGTTTTTATAAATATTCTAATCAACATTATCTTGACTTTTTTTATCAACTTGGGCTTATATCCTAAAATTAAAACGGATTCAAGATACACCTGTTATCCAATATCTCAATCTCTGAGGGCACTTTGCACTGAAGGCACCCATGGCCATTGCTCAATTACATGAACTCTCAAGGCACCGGCAGCGCCAAATTGACTGTTGGCAATGGGCGCCCAAGGCCTTCCTGATTTTCCTTACCGTCTTCAGTTTTATGAGTGCCTGTCAGCTTTGTGCTCCCACCATGCTATTCGGACAAATCAACCAAAATCAGATAGAAGAAACGATTCGGGACCCAAGTCGACCGTGGCAACTTGAAGCCGATGAAATAAATTATGATCAGAACCTGGATGAATACAGTGCCAGCGGCAATGTTTTAATTTACAAGGGAAACATTAGACTGGTGGCGGACTTCGTTCGATTTGATCATAAAAACATGAAAGCTATTGCCGAAGGCAATGTGTTGTTTACCAACGGCACAGATATTTTAAGCGGTACACGTATGGAGATGGATCTTGAAAAACGGTTAGGCTCGGTTGAGGATGGATACCTGTTTCTCAAAGAAAACAATTTTCACCTAACCGGCAATCTAATCAAGAAAGTTGGGGACACAACCTATACCATCGATGAGGCGACGTTGACTTCCTGTGATGGTGATAATCCGGACTGGAAGATTACCGGAAAAAAAGTCAGAATTAAGAAGGATGGAGAAGGGACGGCCCAGCATGCGACCATATGGGCCAGAAAAATGCCGGTGATGTACACGCCTTATTTCTATTATCCGGCCAGAAAAAAGCGCCAAACCGGTTTACTACTACCCGAAGGCGGTATTTCGGATCGCTGGGGAATTTACTATAGTCAGCCTTTTTTCTGGGCCATTGATGAAAGCTCGGATGCCACTTTCTACGCCCAGTACATGGATAAACGCGGGCTGAGGCCGGGGGTGGAGTACCGTTACTATTTAGATGAGTGGTCCAAAGGAACTTGGATGGTTGACGGACTTTATGATCAAAAAATCGACGACGGCATCGGAGACGCCAGCAAAAACTGGGGATTTGAAGATGGCGCAAGCGATATCCTGCGCGAGAATAAGGATCGCTATTGGCTGCGGGGCAGCCACCATCAAAAAATGCCATGGGGCGTTCGAGCCAAACTCGATGTCGATATCGTCAGCGATCAGGATTATACCCGCGAGTTTAAGACTGGGCAGATGGGCTGGCAAAATTCAAAGGATTATTTTGAAGATGTTTTCAACTGGGATCTCGATGATTACAATGACCCCATCCGAACCAATCAGCTGAATTTCAACAAAACCTGGCCGCTTTACAGCCTAAATGCTCAACTTCGGTATGATTTGGACAGCACTGTCCGCAATACCAATGATCCGGATGTTACCTTGCAGCAACTGCCAGTAATTGAGTTTGACGGTGTCAAGCAACGTATTGCTAGATCTCCTTTTTTTTACAATCTGAATTCGCAGTATGTTTATTATTGGAGCCGGGACGCAAAGCGGACCCAGCGGATAGATGTCTACCCCCGATTATATCTCCCCTTTCAGTTGAGGCCTTTTATCAATATTGAGCCATCGGTTGGGGTGCGCGGAACCCTCTGGCGTCCAGACAAGCGCGAATTCGGCCCGGATGACAAAGAATTCTACCATCGCGAGCTATACGATACGCGTCTTGAGCTTTTTTCAGAACTCTATAACGTATTTCACCCTGAAAGCAATACGTTTCAAGCCATCAAACACACTGTCCGCCCTAAGATCATCCACAATTTTATTCCGGATATCGATCAGGGTGATCTGCCGAATTTTGACTCCATTGACCGAATTGCCAATCAAAACCTGCTGACCTACTCTTTGACCAATACCTTGACATCCAAAACGCGAAAAAAAGGCAGTTTCGATATTTCCCACCGCGTTGACAACACCGAAGCCACCGTCATCGACTCCGCAACCGAATACAGCTATAACGATTTTTTACGCTTTGAATTAGAACAAAGTTACGATATTAATGAGGCTAAAGAAAAGGATGCGGATCGTCCGTTTTCGCCGATAAGGGCCAGATTGGACCTAATTCCGGGGAAGTATATTGCGATGGAAGCCGATGCGAAGTGGTCGGTGTATGACACCAAATTTCTGTCCCATAATATCATTGCCAATCTGTGGGATCTTCGGGGAGACCGGCTGACATTGGAATATAGGTATACCAGGAACTCCGACGAAATCAACTTGAATCCGGCCCAGTCTCTTCGGACGAATTTGCGCGTAAAGTTCACGGACAGACTTGCCCTGTCAGCAGATTATGAGTATAATTTTTTGGATAATACCCACGTCCAAACAGGCTTCGGCATCGATTACAGAGCACAGTGCTGGTCATTTCAAGGAGAAATCAGACAAAGAACTGGTGTCGATAACTCACGCAATTTGGATTTTGAAGTAAAAGTAAACCTGTTCGGGCTGGGTGAGTTTGGAATTTAGTTGTCAATATTTGGTGAATTTAATGGCAAAATTGTGTTGGAATTTTTTCAATTTTTTGCAAAGATTGAGTGTTGATCAACGAAACTCTTTTTTGGCGGATTCAGATCAGGAAAAAAATGACAGATAAAAAACTAGCTTATATGTGGTATGTCCTGCACACCAAAAGCCGTCATGAATCGGTCGTTAATGACGGTCTATTAAAAAAATCAATAGAAGCTTATCTTCCCAAGGTTACCGTACGCAGTAAACGGCGCGATCGTAAAATGACGATTCGTGTGCCCCTTTTTCCGGGATATCTGTTTGTCAAAACCGATCTGCATCCCAATTCTCATCTGGAGATTGTAAAAACAGTCGGAGCGGTACGTTTAATCGGCAACAAACGGGGACCCCTGCCGGTGGCCGATGAGACCGTCGAATCTCTGAAGATAATGGTATCCAGTGATCATAACGTTACAACGGGGTATCGTCTGAAAAAAGGGGATAAGGTCATGGTGGTTAATGGCCCGTTTACAGGGGTCGTTGGCAATTTTGTGAGATACGGCGGCAAGGGGCGCATCGTGGTGAACATTGAGGCGCTCGGGCAGTATGCCGGAGTTGAGGTCAGTGAAGATGATATTGAAATTCTACCGAAAATATTATCATAACTACTTGACATTTTATTAAGTTCTGGTTTATAACCTTATAATATACTAAAGTAATCTGAGGGTCTTGAAGGAGGTTTTATGAATAAACTGGAGCTAATTTCCGCCTTGAAAGCAGAAGCGAATATTTCGAAAGCGGAAGCAGCAAAAGTAGTTCAAATATTTTTCGACAACATGGCCGATGCCATGGCGCGCGGAGAACGCGTAGAGATTCGCGGTTTGTGCAGTTTTTTTGTGAAAGAATACAAAAGTTACACGGGTCGAAACCCGAAGACCGGCGAAAAAGTCACCATAAAACCCAAAAAGCTTCCATTTTTCAAATCTGGTAAGGAATTGAAAGATCGGGTCGATTATTGATTTGTGCCTGGTTTTGAGTCAATAATAGGTCAAGACCGCCCCATAAGCATCCTAACCACCTTCCTTCAAAAAGGGACCGTTCCTCATGCCCTTCTGTTTACAGGAATAGAAGGGGTGGGGAAACATCGCACTGCAGTCATATTTGCAATGGCATGTAACTGCACCGGGTATCAATCTGAAGACACGCCGGGGCGGGAGGACATGCCGACTCGTTATCATCATCCCAGCGAGAAAAGACGGCAATTCAGCATCCCCTGTACCCATTGCAAGTCATGTCGAAAAATTGAATCCGACAACCACCCGGATATCATTCGGATAAGGCCATCCGGCGTTTTCATCAAAATAGATCAAATTCGCGCGCTTTGCCAAACCATCGCCATGAAACCCTACGAGGCCAGAATGCGGGTAGTAATGATATCCGACGCCCAAGCCATGAACCCTGCCGCCGGCAATGCGCTCCTTAAGGTACTCGAGGAACCGCCAGACGGAACCATTCTGATCCTCGAAGCCACGCACACATCCGACCTTCTGGCGACCATCGTTTCACGATGCCGTCATATCCAATTTAACCCGATTACCAAAACCAACATAGAAGCTGTATTGATTCGCCAATACGGACTTGATCCTGAAAATGCTATGATCATTTCGGCCGTGGCCGGCGGAAGTATTGCACGGGCACTGCGAATTCACCAAAAAAATTGGATAGCTCACAGAAAGTGGCTTATAACCGAGTTGGAATCTTTATCATTGATGTCCATCAATCGACTTTTGGCCTTCAGCGAAAAACTTGCCAAAAACAAAGACGATTTGCCGGAGACTCTGGAGATAATGAAATCTTGGCTGAGAGATCTTATCATGGGTAAAATCTATCCTGATAAAATTCAGCATCAGGATTTAATTGAAGAAGTGCATCGATCTGCACAAAAATCGAGCCTACTATCGCTGCTTTCAAAAATTGAAACAATTCAATCCACCCAAAATGCAATTCAGACCGGCACCAATCTGAGACTTGCCATGGAAACATTGGTCTTGAAATTGTCCCGGATTTAATCTAGAATACAATTTTTTCAGGCTTTCGATAAAAATGTGAAATGCTGACACCTCAGGGCACTTTGTATTTGTGGTGGATTTCTTATAAAGCATGCCGGAATCATATTACTAGCTGGTCCAAGCCGGCATTAATTAAAAAATTATGAAAAAGAAAGTTGGTGTAAAATTTAAGGCAACCGGCAAGATGTATGATTTTGACTGCGGCGCATTTGTGTTGAATCGCGGTGACAAGGTTATTGTTGAGACCGAACAGGGACTCGGCTTTGGGACGGTTGTGGTCGACCCAGTGGTCTACCATCGTAAAAAGGATGATCGGCCGCTAAAGAAAATTTATCGCCTCGCAAACAAAAAAGATTTTGACCAGCTGGATAAAAATCTGGCCGATGAAAAAACCGCCCACGCTTACTGTATAAAATGTATTAAAAAGCTGGGTCTGAAAATGAATTTGTTTTCCGTCGAGAAGGCCTTTGACGGGAATAAATACACTTTCTTCTTTACCTCCGAGGGACGCGTCGATTTTCGACAACTGGTAAAAATGCTGGTCAGACAATTGGGGGTCAGAATTGAGATGCGCCAGGTTGGGATTCGCAACCAGGCGAAAATGTGCGGGGGAGTGGGAAGGTGCGGTCGGGAATTGTGCTGCGCGGCTTTTCTGGATAAATTTGAACCGGTCTCCATCCGCATGGCCAAAGAGCAAAGCCTGTCACTGAATCCAACGAAAATTTCAGGCCAGTGCGGTCGTTTGATGTGCTGCTTAACCTATGAATATGAGAATTACCGCGTTTTAAAGAAAAACTTACCTAAAATCGGAAAGCATGTAATAACCGAAAAAGGCAAGGGCAAAGTAATTCGCCACAATGCCATTTGCAATTGCATAACCGTTCGTTTAGAAGGCGGTATGGAAATCGAAACCGCAGTCAATCAAATTAAAAAGGATTGAAAAATGTCCATGCCCTTTTACGTTACGACCCCAATCTATTATGTAAATGCACGTCCTCATTTGGGACACGCTTATACCACCATCGTTGCGGATGTGGCCGCGCGTTTTCATGCCATGCGAGGATGCGATGTATATTTTTTAACCGGCACAGATGAACATGGCGACAAGGTCGTCCGCGCAGCCAAAAAAGAAAATATGACACCCAGGGTTTATGTAGACACCATCAGCCGTTTGTTCAGAAACCTGTGGCCAGAACTGGGAGTCAATAACTCTGCCTTTATTCGAACCACCGATCCCGCTCACATGACGGTTGTTGAACGGGTGCTACAAACAATTTATGATGGTGGTGATATTTATTTTGCGGAATACGAGGGACTGTATTGTTTCGGCTGCGAGCGGTTCTACACTGAACGCGAACTGGTGGATGGACTTTGCCCGGATCACGAAACAGCACCGGAAATAATTAAAGAATCCAACTATTTTTTCAGAATGAGCCGCTATCAGGACTGGCTTGTCGACCATATACGCAACACACCGGATTTTATTCGTCCCAAACGCTATAAAAACGAGGCTCTGGCGTTCTTGAAGGAACCTCTCGAAGACCTGTGCATTTCCAGACCGAAATCCAGGCTAAAGTGGGGCATTACCTTGCCCTTCGACAATAACTATGTCACCTATGTATGGTTTGATGCCCTTTTGAACTATGTCTCTGCTTTAGGGTACCCTGACGGAGATCTATTTAAAAAATATTGGCCGGCTGTTCAACATATTGTCGCTAAAGACATTCTCAAACCCCACGGCATTTATTGGCCAATAATGCTTAAAGCCGCCGGCATTCCGGTTTACAAGCATTTAAATGTTCACGGTTACTGGAATGTCGAAAATAGTAAAATGTCCAAAAGTCTGGGAAATGTGATAGAGCCCATGGACCTTAAAAATATTTACGGTTTGGATGCTTTCCGATTTTTTTTGATTCGGGATATGGCATTCGGACTGGATTCCAGTTTCAGTGAATCATCTTTAGTTCAACGGATCAATTCGGATTTGGCCAATGATCTCGGAAATCTTTTTTCCAGGGTTCTTTCAATGGCTCATAAGTATTTTGGCGGGATTGTCCCCGAGGTCGAGCCTGCCGTCGAAGTCGAATGTGAACTTGGCCTTGAGGCCAATGCCCGGGACGCGATTGTTGAATATGAAGATCACATGGAATCCTTTCAATTTCACAACGCGCTGCAGGCAGTTTGGAAATTCATCGGTCAAATGAATAAATATGTGGATGTCACAGCCCCCTGGGAATTGGCCAAGAAAAAATCAAGTCGCAAATCTCTAGAGGTGGTCATCTATAATTTACTGGAAGGATTGAGAATCATCTCAGGCCTCATATATCCAGTCATGCCCGATACGGCCTCCAAAATGCAAAAACATCTCGGACTCGATCCGAAAAAGCGGTTTTATATGCTAGATCGCCTCAAAAATTGGAAGTCCACCAATCCGGGTACAAGACTGCCAAAATCCATTGTACTTTTCCCACGAGTCGAACCAAATGAAAAAAAAGCAGCGGCATCAGTCAAATTGCGGGCAAATAATATTCAGGCGGAGATTAAGCCGGAGATCACATTGGAAGAATTCGGCAAGATGGATCTCCGTGTGGCGACCGTGGTTCAGGCCGAACAAATTCCCAGAGCCAAAAAGCTGTTGAAGCTCGAGGTAGATGTGGGTCAAAGGCGGACCATTGTCGCGGGCATCGCAGAAAACTATTCACCCGAAGAGCTGATCGGCAAACAGGTTATTATTGTTGCCAATCTAAAGCCGGCCAAACTTATGGGTGTTGTTTCAAATGGTATGTTGATCGCCGCTGTCGGAAATTCCGGTCCAATTCTGGCAGCTCTGGACAAACCCGCGCATCCTGGTACCCAACTGCGATAAATCTTAAGGTCGTTGATATACACACAGATGCTAGATAGACACCGGAAGTGGTGAGCTTAAAACGAGAGACATCCTATTAAATATCGTTCATTGGGGTCCCGAATCTGTAATGGCCAGCGAAAATCAAATAGACCGGTTACCGAAATGCTACGGTATTATCCCTGCACGCTATGGATCCAAACGATTTCCTGGCAAACCTTTGGCAGATATCCTCGGCAAACCCATGATTCGCCATGTCTATGAGCGTGCTCGACAATGTCATCGAATGACAGCTGTGTATTTGGCGACCGATGATGAGCGAATTCGTATGGTCGCTCAAAAATGGGATATCCCGGTGGTCATGACCCGTAACACGCATCCCAGCGGCACAGATCGCGTGATGGAAGCCGCGGAAAAGCTGAACTTGGACAGAGACTCGATAATCGTTAACATTCAGGGGGATGAACCCGCTTTGGAGCCCGAAATGCTCACCCAGTTGGTGTGTCCATTTCGCGCGACTGATGTTCAGGTGGCGACTCTCGCACGAAAAATAGATCGTGCGGAGATCGAAAACCCGGATCTGGTGAAAGTTGTTTTTACCGAAGACGGACGGGCTTTGTATTTTTCGCGGTCACCGATACCACATCATAGTAATAGCCAAAAAAATCAATATTATGGACACATCGGCATATACGCATTTCGGCTGAATACTTTGGAAAAATTTGTTTCCTTGCAACAAAGTCGTTTGGAAATCGCCGAAAGACTAGAGCAGCTGAGATTGATTGAGAATAACATCGCGATCCGAGTTGTGGTGACCGACCACAACACCTGCGGCGTCGACCGTCCTGAGGACATCGAGAAGGTCAAAAGAATACTCAAGAAAATTTCGTACAATCGTGTGATTGCATAATTTCGGCACGAATCTTGGTTCGACACCTGAAAAGATACTTGAAAACAAAACGAACGATTGCCCGTTCATAGCCCGCCTCATTTTAGATGTTGTGTCTGATTGGGAAACATACAAAATGAAATCAATATTAAGCCAAACACTGATTAAGGCGATCGACACTGTCCGCGTGGCAGTCCGTCACACTTGGGGACGATTACACGATATTTTGACGATGAATGTATACATCGGTAGAAATATCAAATACTTATCCGGGAGATCCATTACTTTTTTCCCTTTGCAAGATAACACTTTTTGCTGCGGCATTGCTGCCATCGTCTCCTATAAAGCCAGAAAGTCAACAGCGCCGCGGCCGAAAATCGGTGAATTAGAGGATCAGTTTGTCCGAATTGAACAATCTGGATGGGATGCCTGTAATAAATTAAACGATGTTGATCTGGCAAAAACTTACCTGGGTGGTAAATCCCATCTTGACTCCCTATGGCAGGCAATTCAAAATTTGAAATGCATCGAGCCATTTTATTCAATTTACAAAGATCCCAATCAGCGTAGTAAGCTATCAGCCCTGGAATACAGGTTAACCACCG
>JASFSK010000094.1:0-11146 GCA_050114455.1 Desulfobacterales bacterium
TCCCAGAGGTATGTCAAAACTGCTTGACCGCTCTCTCGTTAGAATGAAAACCGACTATATTGATTTGTATTTTGTGCATGGGATCAGAAGGATAGACGAATTGGATAACGATACGAAATCTTGGGCTGAAAAGGCCAAGGCGGCCGGGAAAATCCGGCTTTTCGGCTTCAGCACCCACAGCAACATGGAAGCGTGTATGCTAGGAGCAGCCGAACTTGGCTGGATCGATGGGATTATGATGACCTATAATTACCGTCTGATGCACACCGACCGCATGCAGCGGGCGGTCGTTGCCTGTGTTAAAGCGGGAATTGGATTGACTGCCATGAAAACCCAGGGAGGCGGATCGGTTAAGACTGATACGGACACCGAACTCGACATGGCCGGTAGATTTCTGCAAAAAGGGTTTACCGATGCCCAGGCCAAGCTCATGGCAGTTTGGCAAAACTCTGATATCTCCAGTATCTGCTCGCAGATGCCCAACATGACCATTTTAATGTCCAATGTCGCTGCTGCCGTGGGCAAAACCCGGCTCTCATCCAATGACCAGAAATTATTGCAGCAATATGCCCGCGAAACCCAATCTGATTATTGCACCGGATGTACGAATATTTGTGAATCTGTGATTGAAGGGCCTGCTCCTGTTGGAAAGATAATGCGATATCTCATGTACAGCCGGCAATATGGCGAGCACGATTATGCCTGCCAACGGTTTAAACATATTACCCCGGATATCCGTCGACGGATGAATAATTTGGACTATTCATTGGCCGAAGAAAGATGCCCCCAGAAAATGCCGATTGGCCGGCTTATCAGAGAGGCAGGCGAGGAGTTGTCATGAAAACTGAAAAAAATACCCCGCTGTTTTAGTGCGGGGTATCGATTTTATTGATTTTAGTGGTAATGCCAGGACCGGATAACAGGCCTGTCAAACCGATGGCCGAAAGCCGATTGCCCTATTCTTCCGCCACGTGGCAACCTTTGCAGCTGGAAGGCCCGGGATTGGGCAGCCTCTCTTTAAGCACCCGGCCGGACATTTCCAGGCGTTTGTTTTGAGCCTTGATTTCTTTGTGACAGCCGATACACATGCGGTGATAGGCCGTCTTGTAATAAGTTATTAATTCGTCTTCATCGACCTTGCCGCCCCCGGCCTTGATCGGCGATTCAACGCCATCATGGCAGCCAGAGGTGGTACAGGATTCAATTGGCCCATCCATTTCCCATTGATGGTGGCAGGTATTGCATGTGTAAACAAAGTGGGTGCCATGGGGAAATGGAACCGGCGGCTGTTTGTCCTCTGCATCTTCGGGTGGAGCCAGATGGATGACCCCCAGGGGAACACTGATGGTCTCATCGTCACTTTCCCCGGATACCGTCATTGCATTGCTGAACATAATAGCCAATACCAAACAAAGAACGCCGATGCTAATCTTGTACATCCTCATCTCCCTTAATATTTTTTTATTTTCCAATAAGTTGTATTGCTTTATGATTTATCGGTGATAATTCAGCGCATTCAGATAGATCCAAAGAGGAATTAATGCTTCAAATACAAAAAAAATGCAACCAAAAAATGATGAATTCATTAAAAATCCGTGTTTGAGCGATAATTTTTAGTCGTAATTTTCGAGAGAATTGTTTCAGGTTCGCATTTCATGCTTCAGATTGAATGACGCTTTCATCAGCTGAGCAGAGCCAATGAACTTTTGATCCCCGATGGCGGGATCTTTGACCGGCTCATAGGACCAGGTTTTCGCAACCAAGCTAAATACCTTTAAATCTCTCAACCGGCAGTCGGATGGTGATGGTGCATCCGGGCCCCTGGTTGTCGACAGCGCATACGGTGCCCCCCATCAGGTGAATAAACTTCTTGACCAGGGCCAGTCCGATACCCGTGCCCCGCGTGGTTCGGGTGAGGGAATTATCGACCCGGTAAAAATCATCGAAAATTTTGTTTAAGGCATTTCGGGGGATGCCGGGCCCGGTGTCAGAAACCATTATTTTTACCGCATCAGACTCCTGGACGGTACGAATCGTAATCGTGCGGTCAGATGCACTTTTGCCGAATTTGAGGCTGTTTTCAATCAGGTTGATCAAGACCTGGATCATCACTTCACGATCATATTCAAATGGCCGGAGCCTACCCTGCTCCAGGTTCAGGGTGAATCCCTCCTGTTTGATCTTTTCGGCCATTAGATTCCGGGTTTCGTCAATCACGTCTTCGAAGGTACCGCTTTGCAGATTGATTAGCCGCTGGTTTTTTTCCAGCTTGGACAGTTCCAGAACATTGTTGATGAGCCGGGACAGGCGGTCGCCTTCCGAGTCCAGGATACGAAAATATTCCTGTTCACGTTCCGGGTTTGCGGCAATGCCCTGTTCCAGCATCTCAATATACATGCGGATATTGGTCAGCGGTGTTTTCAATTCATGGGTAACCGAAGAAACAAATTGGGAACGCCGTTCGGAAAGGTCTACAATGGCCCGGACACTCCGATATATTGCAAACAAGCCCAACAAGACGATAACCGCCAGAACAATCAACATCACTGTCAGCGTGTGACGCCCTTCGGACCGTGGAATCCGGTCACAGGTCAAAGAAGCCTTTAAAAATGTGAACGGAGATGGGAAATCACGGTTGAGAACAAAATCGGGACGAAGGGAAACATCTCCAGTTTGGAGCATTTTCGTTTCGCGGCCCTGATCCACCACGCTGAGTTTTAATGCCGTAAATTGGGCCAGTGGTTGGGTGAGGAAATAGGTCCGGGTCAGATGTTCCAGAAAAGCGTCAACCCCCAGAACAAATCCTTGACGATATATCTGGCTGTTAATCATAATCCGTCGGAATACAAAGATTTGTGCATCACTTAGAAAAACAGCCCGCAAGGGTGCCACCTCCACCTGAAAACCGGTCGTTTCATCGGGTTCGACAGCGGGGGCCGGCTGACTGTTACTTGTAGATTCAGCCAAATCGGATTTTGCGACCCTTAGGTTTTTTTGGGATGGAGCTTTTCCAAAGGCCTGATCTTCAACCATCTTACCCTCCTCGCCGCTGTCGGCAAAGGGGGCACTGCTCATCACTTGGGGTGCTTCCTGTTTGGCAATGGTAGCTGCCTGGTTGACGGTGATTTTTTCAAGCCGCTTTTCTGTTTGCCCAAGATAGGCTCTGGAGCGCTGGCTTTGCGATAAATCCAGATATCTTTCAGCAAACCCGGCCTTGGGCTTACTTTCTTTTTCCATTACCAATTCGGTTGGACGGGCTTTAACCTGATCTGTCACACTCATCCGCTTGCGGTTAAAAATTTCGTTGGCCCTTTTCAACTCAGCTATCAGCCTGGCGCGCGGCGGGGGCAGCCGTCCACCGGTTTCCATCAATGGTGTTTGAAACGAGCCGTCGGGATTATTCTGAAAATATCCAAGAATGTAGTTTTCCCGCGGTATTTGAGATAAAGGTGACAACAGGGGTTTCCCGGCACGCGGCTGTTCTTCGGACGGAAATACATGATAATTGAATTCGTCGATGGCTCGGGCTTCTTCTTTCTGCACCAATTCAGCCAGGGCCTGTTCCATAGCGTCAAACAATGTTTCTGCAAAATAGCTGAGTGTTGCAGCCTCTTCCTGTTCCAAACCGCGGTAGGTTTTCAAAACAAAAAACGCCAGAGGGATGCACAGGGCCATTGAAAAAATCAGTATGAGAAGATTAAGCTTTTTCATTTTGCGTTTCGCCAAATCAGCGACCACCAGCAGAGCTGAGAGTATAAGTAAGACCCCTCGAAGAGATCAGGGCCTTGCTCTGCTGGTGACCGTTGATTTTTGCCTGCATTCTGTCATTCGGTCTCCAGCCGATACCCTTCACCTCGAATGGTTGAAATCAGATGGGCATCACCGATGAGGGCTGCAATTTTTTTTCGCAATTTGAGCAAATGGATATCGACTGTGCGGGTTTCGATATCGACGTCGGCATAATGCCATACTTCTGTCAGAAGCTCCCTTTTTGAGACGATTCTATCGCGGTGTTGATACAGATATATGATAATATCCATTTCCTTTCGCGTAAGGGTCACGCGGTGGCTCTCACTATGGGCCTCCAGGGTTTTTCCGTCAAAGAAAATACCGCGACAGCTCAATTGTTCCTCCCCCAGATTTTTTCCGGTGCGCCGCAGGACGGCTTCAACCCGAACCATAAGCTCCCGCAAGGAAAAAGGCTTGGCGATATAATCGTCGGCACCGGATCTAAACCCCCGCACAACGTCATCTTCCGCCCCTTTGGCCGTAACGATAATAATTCCCTGATCCGGCAATTTGGCACGAATTTCTTTGCAAATCCTAAATCCGTCCATGGTGGGCAGCATGACATCCAGCAGAATCAAATCAAATCTCTCTGTCAAGCCTGCTTTGAGTCCTTCTCCGCCGTCAGTCGCACCTTTAACGTCATACCCGTTAAAGACCAGCACGTCCAGAAGGCCCTGTAACAGAGCCGTATCATCTTCAACCACAAGTATCCGCGCTTTTTGTTGTGCCAATGAACACCTCTTCCAACTTTATGCCTAAAAGCCGGTTTATCGGAATAAAACCGGCTCGAAATAAAAGCCATGTTATCAATAACTCATCACCTCACTTGATCTAGAGTAAACCAGTTGATCGTAAATTCAAAGTAAAAGTTATGTAAAAAATGATGCGTTTTCTTTTACATATCTTTGAATTGCATCTGACGCAGTCTGAAGTAAAATTGAAACATGAACGCAGATAAAGTGTACTAAATTTCAACCGAAAGGAGCATACAATGAAACAAACACGATTGAAAAATTTTCTGATGATTTTCGTTCTTATGGCCGCAACCGGCATTGCCATGGCGTATTCATCCAATTCGATCGGTGATTTGGGATCAAAATGGTTTACTGTCCCATCCCGATTGCTTACGCAAGACAACCAATGGATAGAAATCTCCGGCCATCTTATTCAAAAAAAAGTGCTTGAGGATTCCGACGGCACCGTGGGCCTGAACATCACTTTGAAGGCTGCAGAATTACCTGCAGCCGCCGGGTCTGAGGTTCGCAATGTGGACATGGTGATCGTCCTCGACCGCAGCGGTTCAATGAAAGGCCGCAAAATCGAGGATGCCCGCCGCGCCGTGCTCGAATTATTGTCCAGTCTTTCAGCCGAAGATCGGTTTGCCTTAATCACATATTCGGATGGCGTTCACATCGCCGCCGATTTGTCCAATGTCACCGATGCCAACCGGTCGCGCCTGGCTTCAGCAGTCAATAATATTCGTGCCGGCGGAGGCACCAATCTTGGGGCCGGTTTGCGGGTGGGAATGGATACCCTGGTTTCCCGAAGTCGCTCTACCAATTCTGCCAAAGTCATTTTGATCTCAGACGGCCTTGCCAACAAAGGGCTGACAGATGTTGCGGCATTGGCCAACATTGCCGCCGGCGCTGTTAAAAAGGAATTTGCTGTCAGTACGGTGGGTGTGGGAATCGAGTTTAATGAGCATTTGATGACCGCCATCGCTGACAGCGGCACCGGCAGATACTATTATCTTGAAAACCCGTCAGCCTTTGCTGAGGTGTTTCAAAAGGAGTTTTACAGTACCCGGACAGCAGCCCTGACCGCAGTCAGAATTCATATACCCTCGACCAGCGGCATCTCCCTGATCGATGCCGCCGGATACCCGATAATTAGAGAAAACGATGACCTTAGTTTTTATCCCGGAAATTTACATTCCGGTCAGACACGTAATTTGTATCTGACGTTGCAAGTGCCGACCAACAAACAAAGAACTTTCGAACTCGATAACATAAAACTCAGTTACCAATACAGCAACCAGGCCTATGAGGCGACCCTGGAGGATACCTTTGAGATTGCCTGTGTGAACAGCCAAAAGAAAGTGTATTCTTCCATCAACAAATCAAGCTGGTCGGAAAAAGTGATCAAAGAAGATTTTAACCGCCTCAAGCAGGAAGTCGCCGCTGATATTAAATCCGGTAAAAAACAAAAGGCATTGAGAAAAATAGATACATACTACCAGGAGCAGAATGCGGTCAACGCAGTCGTCGGTTCCGCCGAGGTTGCCGAAAATTTAGCCGATGATCTTCAGGAATTGAAATCGTTTGTCAAAGATACATTCGAAGGCGCACCCGCGGCCGTGCAGCATAAACAAAAATCCAATGCCAAGGCCCTGCAGTTCGAAGGCTACAGCGGCCGCAGGCAATGATCATCAGGAGAAATCATGGCCATTCTATCCAGAATAATAAAGATATTTAAAGCCGACATTCACGGTGTTATGGATCATCTGGAAGATCGCGGTTTACTGCTCAAACAGCATTTGAGAGATATGGAAGAAGCACTTCGCCGCAAACAAGCCAGACTTACCAGGTTGACGGCCCTCCGCAATCAGGCGCGGGAAGACCTTGCAAAGTATCATCGACAAATGGAGGCATTGGAAAATGACCTGATGGTTGCTGTTAGGAAGGAAAAAGATGATATTGCCCGGATGATCATCAGAAAAATAAAACCGCTGGAAAATATGGTAGAGTATCTTGGCTGTCAATTAAAAACAATGGATGAAGACGTCACCCAGCTTCATAGCCAACTGCAGCAGCAGCGCCAAAGATTCGAACAACTCCAATACCGGGCGTCCGAATACCGGCATAAGATTCAAATGCAGCAATGGGAGAAAAATACGATCGATCCGGTCTCCCATGATTGTTTTGGTGGACCGACCGACCAGGAGATAGAATTGGAGCTGATAAAGCGCAAGGAAGCATCGGCGGAAAGCAGGTCAACATGAGCGTAAAACCTCATCCTATCCGAACCACCCTGATTTTTGGTCTGATTTGCGCAATGGCATTTATTCCTGTCAATCTTATGCTGAGTTTTGCGCTTAAGGGACAGGGTTCCCACTACCTGACCTTGTGGCTGTATACAGCCATCTATGCGCTGATTGTGAGTCGTTGGGCCAAGAATTCGGTTTTTTCGATTTGTTATCCGCTTCTGCTCCTTCTTGTAATGGCCTTTCAGACGGATTCCGTGACCACTTTTTACCTTCTCTCATTGACAATAACCAGCTGGATTCGCAACGGCATCTGCTTTAGAGATTCTTCCGGGAAGCAAATTTTGGTGGAAGCGCTGCTGTGCGGATTTGGCGGCATCCTGGTAATCGTGTATACACCCGAATCTGGCCTGGCCTGGATGTCAAGCATCTGGATGTTCTTTTTGATTCAAGCGCTTTATTTTTTAATATTTGAAAATAGAGCAATCGTACCGGAAGATTTAAATGATTCAGACCCATTTGAGTGGGCAAGCGGGCAGGCGGAAACAATCTTGTCAGATCTTTGAGCCAATTGCCACGACAAAAGTGCTTTATAGCGGTTGTCATAGATATGTTCCGTTTGATCTTGGCTACTACACTTTGAAAATGAATATGCATAACGGTATAAAACGAATCTAATTGATGACAACCGCTATATCGGTTCAATTTGACATAGACAATCAAAATTTTGGCGCCCGGATATCTGTAGTTTTCAGTTTTGCCAGTTCAACCTACTAAAAATTATAGGTTTTTTTAACACCCGCAATTGGTCCGAATCTTGCTTTATCACTTTGAAGCGGTGCCTATGATATTCGAAATGCTTGGGGAGGGTGTTGGTATGGGTGCGAATTTGAATAAAACCGAAAGGTCTCTTTTTGTTATCGATAAACCGGAGCTGAAACATGGTGCCGTCGCCATTGGGGCACCCAATTTTGCCGAAAATAGTGTCTGGAATCCGGCAGTTGATATCCCTAAAAGATATGTGGAGAACAACACATGGTTGGTTTGTCCCCATTTATCTAAACCACATCTGGTGTACCAGTACTATCTGGCTTCAGGATTGATAACGATCGTATTGGGTAAATGTTTTTGCGATGCCTGCCTTGATATGATTATATCCAGAGAAGATTTGTCGGAACTCATCGGATCCAGCAAGCCCATGACGGACCGCCAGTTTCAGGATAATTTTATCGCCCCGCTGATAGACAGCAATTATAATTTCACCAAGCTCCTGGGAGAAAGGTCGGGCGATCTAGTCTCCCAAAAGACCTGGATCACCTGTTCTCACACAATCACCCAAGACAGGCTGAAAAAATTATATGCCGCCGGTGGCCAAATTTTTATATTTGAAAGTTTTTTTACCTGTCAGGACTGCTTTGAAAAAATTCCCACCGATAGCCTGGTAGACCTGCTGTATGCCGGCGCATCCATGACCGATGCGTTTTTTCAGGAAAATATAATTGACCCGCTGTATAACATCAATTATGAAAGCCTGGCAGCAGTCGGACACTTTAAGGAATGACATCTTTCTATTCCTTATTCCTGCTTGAAAAAAATTGAGTCCTCATATATTAATGTTGAGTAGGATAACCTGGCTCACGCATCGCAAGGCGTCTGCAAATAATCGAACACTTTAGTCACATGATAAAAAAAATCATATCAGGAGGCCAGCCAGGAGTTGAAAGGGCCGCTCTGGATGCGGCCTTGAAGCTCAATATACCGCATAGTGGGTGGACCTATAAGACGCGAAGGACACACGAGGGCATTTTACCGGAAAAGTATAGTGTAAAGGAGTCAATGGACGTTAGCTTTTCGGATCGGATAGAAAAAAATGTGCTTGACTCCGATGCAATCGCCATATTAACGCATGGCAACCTTACCATTGGATTAAAAATTGTCATAGATTATGCTGAAAAGCACAACCGGCCACATCTTCATGTCGATCTGAACGAAAATCCCCTGAATTTAGCATCCGCTTTGATCCGAAAATGGATGATAAACAACCAACTCGAAACACTCTATTTCACCGGCTCGAAAACGATAGGGAGCACGAATATAACACAGGAAGTTATCCAAATAATTGAGGGTATTTGCCGGATGGAAAGTGAGCAGGAAAAACTACCCGGCTTTCCGGAACAAAAAGATCAATCACAATCCTGATCGGTTGGACCCAAATTACATTCTTTTCGTAGAGAGGCACAATCGCACCTCTTTATCAAGGATAGCGATTGCCTTGGAGAATTTATCTCCACTCAGCGCATGCGGACCCGTTTCCACTTTGACCAAGCCCCTTTTTTCGGCCTCGCTAACGGTAAACTTTCTCATTTTTCTTAAATTCCCATGCCTGATGATAATCTGCTTTAACTCAACCTCATCATCATTGATGTAAACATATGAATTTGTTGAACTCATTGGCTCTCCTTCAAATTCAATCCGGTTTTCAAGCGAAACACCATATCCAGCGGGAAAAAAACCACGGCTAAGCAGAATTAACAGTTGCCCTGTTAGATGTCAAGGAATGTAAAAAAGAAAAATCGCTCCTATTTCCGAAAAAGTGAAAATGCCTCCGGCAGATAGTGGATTGCTAAACCTATAATGGAGACGACCGCAAAGAGGCCTAAGTGACGTGAAAATATCAGCATAAACGATTTGGGGATCTACTGGAATAGCAAAATTGATATCGCAGCGCCATTGAAATTAATTCAGACCTAACCGATATCCGCAGTCGAATAATAATAGAGGTCACGAAATTTGATTAAGCTGGGGGCGGGGATCGCGGTTTCTGATGCTTCGGCCATAGATGGTCTTACGGATCCGATGGTACGGGAATCGGAATGAATCAGTTTCAAGAATCTTGGAAGAAGCCAGACTGCCAGAACGGCAATGATTGCCAATATTAAGAGTATTTCAATAGAAGTGAGTTTATTGTACTTACTCATAAACGTCCCCCATATCAGCTTCCATCATCTAACTCAACCTAAAATTCAGAACGACTGATGTCTCGTAAAACCTGTTGCATCTTGAATTCACGCCTATTTTTACGACCAATCTTGAAGATGCCTTAGATATCAGGTCCTCCCAAGAAGTCTTTCCAACTGAGGTCAGGAGCCTTAAAATTGTAACGTCAGGATAACTTTGGTTGTCTACCTATCCGTCAGCCTCTCAATTCACCCCCACATTCGGAATTGACGCCAATTGCGCCAGTAATGCCGCCTTGGATTCAGAGACAGGGGCTGTCTTAGAGAAATCGGCTTCAAAGCTAAATATGAAGTGAAGGTTTTCAAAAATGAAAAGTGTTTCTTCAGGCGTATCCGGAATAATCCCCATAAATCCCTTATTGGTGTACATCGCAAAAGGTTGCGACCGACCGGCGTTTGTAGATACTGCCAAACTTAATTCGCCTGTTGATATTCCTTGATCAAACCACAAGATAGAATCACAAAATGATTGATTTCGTTTGGGATCGGATCCTAAAAATGACCACGCATTCGAGAAAGCACCCGGTCCGACAGTCATTGCATTAAGATCTTCTGGACGGTGGTTGATGCAGTCGGTTTCAGAGGCTTTCATTTGGTCCGGCCCGAATCTATCTTGAATGTTGGTGTAAGAAGTCCCATCCTTGAGTTCGGTAAAATCCAGTACCTTCGCTGGATTTTCATAAAAGGTGTAGAATACGTTAGGGTCCGTAATAACTGTATAGGAAAATACATTTGATGACAGCACAAAATTGATGAATATGATTAGTATCGACTTTTTCACACCAATACCCTCCCTATCCTATCGGTTTCCCCCTCCAACTAAAAATACCTGTCTATCAAACTGCAATAACCGTGCTGACACAGATTAATAACATTTTTATAAATTATTTCAATTGGATAAGAATTTAAACCCTCTGTGACAGCCGCAAATTATGAACTAAATCACCCAAGGTTTATGAAATCTATTTCATAGGTCGGCTTTGTTTTGCAGGAAACGTCAGCCAAGGGGACCATCGTTTTGGGCCGGGCAGATCATCAAAGAAAACCGTGCAGGAGCCTCCGTGGAAGCCTCGGCGAGCAAAAGGTTGAGAGTGCTCTCAAACCGGCGCTAAAAATTTAGATAGTGCCCGTCCATAGAGGCCTTTTATAAGTGACGGGCACCTTTTGGTGTTTCCAATCCAGAAATGCGGATTTTTGCCCAAGGTCAAGGAAATCAAGCGCTTGTGCGGAGGCGTAGTTTACTACGCCGCACAAGCATGCGCGCAGATTGACGCCGAGATTGGGCAAAAAGACCATTTGTGGATGGAAACTAGGTAAGAATAACCTATTATCCGTGGACGACCGCAGACATACCGCT
>JASFSK010000095.1:0-11034 GCA_050114455.1 Desulfobacterales bacterium
TCCGACTAAAAAATATTCTTCGGCCCAAATCAAACTTTTTCAGGAGGTGCTATGGCAATCAAAACACCACCGCTTCCAACAGCAAAACAAATGACCCGCCGGGAGTTTTTGTTGCTTTCATCCATGACAGCTGCCGGTCTGGCCTCCGGCTGTGCCGCCAACCCGGTTACCGGCAGAAGCCAGCTGATGCTGGTATCCGAAGATCAGGAAGTCCAAATCGACAAACAAAATTCTCCCTACCAATTTTCGGCAGACTATGGCACGTCCCAAGATAAGCGCCTAAATGACTATATCGATCGTACCGGCAAAAAAATCGCCGCCCAGACACACCGTACTCACATGCCCTATAATTTTCATGTGGTCAATGCCATCTATGTTAACGCCTATGCGTTTCCCGGCGGAACGATTGCCTGCACCCGGGGTATTTTGCTTTCACTGGAAAACGAGGCCGAGCTGTCAGCCTTGTTGGGACATGAATTGGGCCATGTGAACGCCCGGCACACCGCGGAGCAGATGTCCAAAGGAATGCTCACCCAGGCGGTTATCGGCGGTCTGGCCGTGGCGGCCGGAACCCAAGGAGCCGCCTATGGCAATATCGCCTCCCAACTTGGACAGATTGGTGCCGGTGCTCTGCTGGCCAGCTACAGCCGCGACAACGAGCGCCAAGCAGACGCCCTAGGGATGGAATACATGGTACGCGCCGGATACAGCCCCCGGGGAATGGTAGGGTTGATGAACATGCTACAGAGTTTGGGCAAGTACAAACCGAGTGCCATCGAACTGATGTTTTCCACTCATCCCATGAGTGATGAACGGTATCGGACAGCGGTTGAAACGGCTGACACCAAATATAAAGCAGCCCAAAGCAAACCGCTTTACCGTGAACGTTACATGGACAACACCGCCAAGCTTCGGTCCCAAAAGGATGCCATCGACGAAATGCAAAAAGGGCAGCAGAAAATGGCCGCCAATAATTTTTCCGATGCCGATGCTCATCTGCGTAAAGCGGTAAAATTGGCCCCCAACGATTATACGGCCCTGGTGATGATGTCCACAAGCCAATTGATCCAAAAAAATTGGGCGGTGGGACGGCAATACGCTGAGATGGCCCAAAAGGTATATCCGGCGGAAGCCCAGGCTTATCACCTGAGCGGCTTTGCTAAAATCCAGATGAAGGATTATGACGGCGCATTGGAAGAGTTTTCCACCTATGACAAAAAGCTTCCCGGCAATCCCAACACAGTTTTCTTCAAAGGCTACGCTTATGAGGGGATGAAGAAATACCCCCATGCCAGCCAGGAATATCAGCGTTATTTACAATTCACCCAACAGGGAGATTATGCCCGCCATGCCTATCAACGTTTGCGGGAGTGGAAAGCGAGAGGGTATATCTAGCAGCGTAACCCAGACAGGCTGAAAACCAAAACTGAATATTCACCAGAATATAACGGGCGTCAGGTTTCGGGTGTCAGCAAAGAAAAAAATATAAATAACAAATTACAAATATTTGTTCGGACATTGAACTTTGCATAACACTTCAGGAAAGTCGATCTTAGTTGATTCCCACGACAAATGGCTCGCTTACCAGAAAGCTGCCGACGCCGCCGGCATTGCCCTGGTCAACGACCCGGAGATTCGTAACAGTTTAAAGCGGGTATTCGTTTTCAGTGATTTTGTGGCCACCGCCTGCGCCCGGTATCCCGCCATGCCAGTCGATCTCATCGACAGCGGTGATCTTACCCGTTATTATCCGGCAGATGAATACCAGTTAAAATTATTGCCGGAATTGTCTGGTGTAGCGGATGAAGCAACTTTGATCGGCCTGCTGCGATGCTGTCGTCGTCGTGAGCTGGTGCGCATCGCCTGGCGTGATTTAGCCGGCTGGGCGGATCTGTCGGAAACCATATCCGATCTATCCGCTTTTGCGGACGCCATCCTGGATAGCGCCCTCGAGACGCTCTATCAATGGCAGTGTCGCCGGTATGGCACGCCGACGGCCGCCGACGGTTCGACTCAACATCTGGTTGTTCTGGGATTGGGCAAGTTGGGTGCCAAGGAACTCAACTTTTCTTCCGATGTCGATCTTATTTTTGCCTATCCCAAAGCGGGAGATACCCGGGGCACAAATGACCCCATCGGCAACGATGAATTTTTTTTACGGCTTTGCCGCCGTCTGATCAAGGTCATCGGTCAGCCGACGGCGGATGGTTTCGTGTTTCGGGTGGATACGCGCCTACGTCCTTTTGGCGAAAGCGGTCCGCTGGTGATGGATTTTGAATCCATGGAGCACTATTACCAGCAGCAGGGCCGGGAATGGGAACGCTATGCCCTGATCAAAGCCCGCGCAGTAGCTGGCGATCTAGATGCCGGTGCCTACTTACTCGACCGGCTGCATCCGTTTATTTACCGCAGATATTTGGATTACAGCGTTTTTGACTCCCTACGGGAGATGAAAGATATGATCGCCCTGGAAGTCAAACGCAAGGGTATGGATAACAACATCAAATTAGGTGCAGGTGGCATCCGTGAAATAGAATTTTTCGGTCAGGTTTTCCAGCTGATTCGCGGCGGTGTGAAACCCGCGCTGCAGACCTCGGGTATATTGAAGACCTTAAAGACGCTGGCCGGAGAGGGTCATGTTCCAAAGGAAGTCTGTGAGGAGTTGATCGATGCATACATTTTCCTGCGAAACACCGAAAATCGGCTCCAAGCTTTCAGCGACCAGCAAACTCACGACCTGCCGGCGGATGACTGCGGTTTGCTGCGACTGGCGGAGTCCATGGGATACTCCGACACGGCGTCGTTTAACTCTGATTTAAACCGCCACCGGCATGCCGTACATGGCCATTTTCAAATGCTTTTGGAGCCCGATGATGGGAATGCTCGGCCGAAAAATACCAAGGATTCCATGGAGGCCATCTGGCAAAATCCCCCGCCTGCGCAGCAGGCAGAAAACATGCTCAGGGCGGCGGGTTACGATCGGCCCGGAGCAGTTCTCAAACTGTTGGAATATCTAAAAAATGATCCGGAAACAAGGGCGCTGAGCCCCCGGGGGCGCCGCCGCCTTGACCAACTGGTACCCCGCTTTTTGAAGGAAATCAGCGCCTTCGAAGATCCCCTGACCACCCTTCACCGAATTGTCGAGCTGGTGAAAACCATTGAAAGACGCACCAGTTATCTGGCCTTGTTGTTGGAGAACCCGACGGTCCGCTCCCATCTGGTGAAGCTTTCAGATGCAAGTCCGTGGATCGCATCTTTCCTGGCACGGCATCCGGTGCTGCTGGATGAATTGCTTGATCCGCGCACTCTTTATCGTCCCCCGGAAAAAAACGAATTGAAAATCAGTCTGCGCCAACGACTGGATCAGGTGCCCGCAGATGACCTCGAGTACCAGATCGAGCAGTTGTGCATATTTAAACAGATCAATGTGCTGCGTGTGGCGGCGGCCGATGTGATCGGCACCCTACCGCTGATGCGGGTAAGCGATTATCTCTCGGAAATTGCCGAAAGCATCCTTGGTGAAGTTGTCGATCTTGCCTGGAACCATTTGGTTTCAAAGCACGGTACGCCCGACTGTAATTTGGACGGGAACCCTTGTGAGAAGGGTTTTGTCGTTATCGCCTATGGCAAACTGGGTGGGCTGGAGCTCGGTTACGGATCCGATCTTGACCTCGTTTTTCTGCATGCCGGGACCAGTGAACAAACCCGGGGAAATGCACAGGGAATCGACAGCGCGCAATTTTTCAACCGCCTCGGCCAGCGCGTCATCCACATTCTAACCGCCCATACCCGCGCAGGAAAAGCCTATGAAATAGATATGCGCTTAAGGCCCAGTGGAAGTGCCGGAATCCTGGTCAGCCACATTGAAGCCTTTGGCGACTACCAATTCAAAGATGCCTGGACATGGGAACATCAGGCGCTGCTCAGAGCCAGACCTGTATGCGGGGATCGTATTTTAGCTAATAAATTTGAGAGTATCCGACAACAAGTCCTGGCCCGTCCCCGGTTGCAGAAAAAGCTGTCTGCCGAAGTCATCGACATGCGCGAAAAAATGCGCAAAGAGTTGATGAAACCGGAAGATGGGGTTTTTGATCTGAAGCAGGACATCGGCGCCATGGTGGACATCGAGTTTCTGGTACAATATCTGGTGTTGTTAAATTCCCATAAATACGCCGGTCTTCTGAAATGGACCGACAATGTGCGTTTGATCCAGTCCCTGATCGAAACCGGTACCATGGATGAAATCACGGCCCATATTCTCAAACATGCCTACCTGATCTACCGTGCTGCCGCCCATCAGCTTAGTCTCCAGGAAAAGCCTGCTAAAGTTCCTCGAGAAAAATTTTACCGCCTGCAGCAACGGGTGACAGAAATTTGGCAGTCCTATTTTTAAGAAAAAAATATTACAAATTTGTAATATTTTTTTCGGATTTCAGCCAAATTT
Source organism: Desulfobacterales bacterium (assembly GCA_050114455.1). Lineage (GTDB taxonomy): Bacteria > Desulfobacterota > Desulfobacteria > Desulfobacterales > JAFDCJ01 > JAFDCJ01. Next base: position 4,445 of record JASFSK010000095.1, read on the forward strand.
GTAATTTTCTTCGTCTTCCTTTTTATTCCGATTATTCATTTAAGATATCGAAATAACGTATTATTATTTTAGATTACAATTCCCGGCACACATATTGCTCTACTGGTAGGCTTTCAGATAATCTTTTTTGGCAGGGAGTAAGAGAGCTTTTTCAATATGACCTGTCCATTACCGTATCAAACGTATGCGGCTGCCAACGCGGCCCAAAACATTATCCGGACACCCATAAAAAGATCTACAAAGCAGGGTCAACCAATTGAGAGCCAAGTTGAAAAATGTCCACAAGCCAGCCTCCGATCTGCTGCATCAAAAAACTGAGGAGCTCATCGCCCGGTTTCTGGATGGCAAGGAACCTGAATTTTTGAGGCAGCATGCGCGGCTATTAGACGATTATTTTCGACAGGCATTCGAGACCAGCCAGGTCGGTCCCAGAATGGACATCGGCAAAAATCCTTATGCCATCATTGCCTTGGGTGGCTATGGGCGTGAAGAGCAATGCATCCATTCCGATGTGGATCTCCTGTTTTTATTTAAAGAAAGGGTTCCGACCCAGGCGGAAAATCTGATCCAGGAAATCGTTTATCCCTTATGGGACATCGGTCTCGATGTCGGTTATGCCACCCGATCCTTAAAAGAGTGCCTCTCAATGGCCTCACAGGATTACGAAGTGCTCACCCCTATTTTAGATGCACGTTTCATCTGCGGCTGGTCACTAATTTATTCCGAACTCATGGAGCAGCTGCGTCGGAAACTCATTCGCAGGAGATCCCGCACCATTATCAACTGGCTGGTTGAAAAAAACAAACACCGACATGCCCAATTTGGAGATTCGGCTTATCTGCTTGAACCCAATCTCAAAGAAGGGCAGGGCGGTCTGCGAGACTATCACACGATGCTTTGGATCGGCCAGATTGAATTTAACATAAAGCAAGCACGGGATTTTGAATATCTGGGGTTGCTCTCCCACGAAGAGTTTCAAGCATTGCGAAATTCCCTTCGATTTATCTGGTATGCGCGCAATCGGGTTCACTATCTTTGCGGTCGAAAGTGTGACCAGTTGAACTTTGAAAACCAGATCAAAATGGCGGACACCCTAAAATATAAAAAAATTAAACATCAGCAGCCGGTTGAAAGATTTCTGGGCGAGCTTCACGGGCGGATGGAATTTTTAAAACAGCAGCACCTGATGTTTCTACATGAACTGGGTTTTGAAAAGAAACGCAAGCGGAGAAGAAAGTCAACAAAGACGAGCGATGTGGAGGGCCTGGAAGTTATCAAATGGGGGATGCTCAATTTTACTTGCCCTGAGAGCATCGTGGAGTCCCCGAATCTTTTAATGAAGATATTTGAAGAAAGTGCACGTTTAAAAATTCCATTAAGCGCTGAAGCCAAGAGACTGGTCCGAGAATTTTCATATCTTGTCGACAAAAATTTTCAGAGCTCAAAACCCATCGTCAAATCTTTCGAGCGCATACTTCAAGCTCCGGCGCCAACATTCAATGTTTTAAATGAAATGCTGAATACTGGTTTTCTCATTCGATTTATCCCGGAATTTCATAACATCGTCAATCGTATTCAGTATGACGAGTACCATCTTTACCCGGTGGGCAAGCATTTGCTAAGAGCTGTCCAAACCGTCAAAAAATTCGGCACGGCCCAGGACAGCGGTTTGGAACCCCTGTGCGACATAATCTACGCTGAACTTAAAAACAAGAAACTATTGCTCTGGGCGACCCTGCTTCACGATATCGGCAAAGGGGAGACCGAGGAAGACCACGCCAAAAAAGGCGGTGAGATAATAAAAAAAATTCTGGCACGGGTAGGGATGAATTCCGAGGACTTCGATACGGTTGTGTTTTTGGTTGAAGAGCATCTGTTTCTGGTTCGAACCGCAACCCGAAGAGATATCAACGACGAAGAGACTGCCATTTTCTGCGCCAGAAGAATAAAAGATGTAAATCGGCTGAAGATGCTTTATCTGTTGACGGTTGCCGATTCGATCGCCACCGGACCTATGGCCTGGAACGACTGGAAAGCAGCCCTATTGAGGGATTTTTTTCTCAAGGTCCTCAATGTACTGGAAAAAGGAGAATTGGCCACTGCGGAGGCCGTCGAAGTTATCGAACGAAAACGAAACGACATTGCCAATTCTGCACCCAATCCGCAGGCAAAAGAAAACATCCTTGCTTTGTATAACGCCATGTCCCCGCGATACCGGCTTTATACGCCGACAGCTGAGATGCTTGAACATATTCATCTTTACCACCGGCTGGGCAATGTGGATTTCCTGTGGGACATAAAAAATTCCACTGATTCCAATACCCGATCGGTTACCATCTGCGCCAAAGACCGTCCGGGGCTCATTTCTAATATCGCCGGCGTGTTTACCTTAAACAACATTGATATTCTTGATGTACAGGTCTTCACCTGGCGCAACAATATCGCGCTGGATATCTTCAAAGTAACCCCTCCGCCGGATCAGATCAGAGAAGCAGAAAAGTGGCTGAAAGCTGAAAGAAATTTGACGGCTGCCCTGTCCGGTGAATTAAACCTGGCGGCAGCGCTAAATAAAAAATTAAGGGCCCATCGTCGCTCAAGCCTCAGAAGGTATAAAAAACCACACCGCATCGAGGTGGATAACAACAGTTCGAGCTTTTTTACCATCATCGAGGTCTTCACATACGACTTCCCCGGTTTGCTGTACGGCATCACGGATGCACTCTTTCAATGCGGGTTGAACATCTGGGTGGCCAAAATAGCGACCAAAGCGGACCAGGTTGTCGATGTGTTTTATGTCTGGGATCTTAATGGAGAGAAAGTCGATTCTCCGGATCAAGTGGCCCTCATAAAGGCCGCGGTCGAACAAAGACTGCCGGCAATGGAATGACAAACTGTTTACAGCACACCAATAGTTCTGAATTTTAAAAGGAGGATAAAATTTAACAATGAAAATCAGATGTATGCTGACGGCGATCATCCTGTGCGTGGTTCCTTTATCGACGGCGCTTGCTTCGGAAGGTTTAAACTCCGGTGACACTGCCTGGATTATTGTATCAACCGCTCTGGTCATGATGATGACCCCGGCCGGCCTGGCCCTGTTTTATGGTGGCATGTCGCGCTATAAAAATTTGCTGAATACCTTTGCCATGACCTTCGTGGCCTACTGCCTTACCAGTCTCATCTGGATGATCTGGGGATACAGCATCGCTTTCGGACCCGATCAGGCGGGTATAACCGGAAGTCTGGCAAACCTTTTTATGGCCGGTATCAGTGTGGACAGCCTGTCAGGCAGCATCCCAACTTATATATTTGCCCTTTTTCAAATGACCTTTGCCTGCATCACGGTTGCGCTGGTTCTCGGATCGATTGTGGATCGCATGAAGTTTTCTTCTTGGATTGTTTTTACGGTTTTATGGGTTACTTTTATTTATTGCCCGATTGCCCATTGGGTCTGGGGCGGCGGTTGGATGGGCAATATGGGAGCACTCGATTTTGCCGGCGGAACGGTTGTACATATCAATGCCGGTGTGGCAGGCCTGGTATTGTCGCTGGTGCTCGGAAAACGGATCGGTTATGGAAAAGAAGCCATGTTTCCCTCCAGCATTGCGTTGACTGCTTTGGGAGCGGCACTGCTGTGGTTTGGCTGGTTCGGATTTAATGCCGGGAGCCAGCTGGCGGCGGATGGTATTGCCGGATCCGCATTTTTGGTCACCAACACCTCGGCGGCAATGGGCGCCCTGGCATGGATGTTTGCCGAGTGGTTGATCACTAAAAAACCGACTGTTTTGGGGCTGGCGTCCGGAATCGTTGCGGGACTGGTGGCCATTACGCCGGCGGCCGGATTTGTCAATATGCCGGCATCCCTGCTCATCGGACTGGGAGCCGGTCTGCTCGGGTTCTACAGCGTCGCAAAGCTCAAGAATAAAATCGGTTATGATGATTCCCTGGATGCTTTCGGCGTCCATGGGATGTGCGGCGTATGGGGCGCATTGGCCACGGGACTGTTTGCCAACCCGGCCGTCAATGAAGCAGGACGGGGCCTTTTCTACGGCAATCCCAAGCAACTGTGGATTCAAATCATCTCCATTTTGGCAACGGCAATATTCACGGCGGTGGGAACCTTCGCGGTGGTGTATGTGACGCGCTGGTTGACCGGTGGCCTGAGAGTGGCAGAGGATAATGAAATCATCGGGCTCGATAATTCCGTTCACGGGGAACGGGCCTTTGAAATTCAGCTGTCCTAGTTCTTTTGGTTTACTTAAACTTGATTGGGAAAAAGAGATTCATACGGGCAGCAAAGTGCCGATTAGGCAGAGACACAAAGTTGGGTTTCAGCTGTCAGGTTTCGGGAGTCAGGAAATCGAATCACCAATTCCTAAACACTGACAACTGAAACCTTCCGTTTCTGACAACATGTTTTCAGATAAAGACCCATGAAGACCTGAATTTGGGGACAGTTCATGGGAAAAACATGTTCATCAATGTTAAGGAGGTTAGGTTATGAAAAAGATCGAAGCGGTCATCAAACCCTTCAAACTCGATGACGTAAAAGAGGCGTTGAACGAAATCGGTATTCAAGGAATGACGGTCAGCGAGGTGAAAGGCTATGGCCGGCAGAAGGGACACAAGGAAATCTATCGCGGTGCTGAATATGTGGTCGATTTTATCCCCAAAATAAAAATTGAAATCGTGGTGGACGCGGACCGTGCTGAACAAGTGGTTCAAAAAATTTGCGAAGCCGCCAATACCAACAAGATTGGTGATGGTAAAATTTTTGTGCTGCCCGTTGAAGAAGCTGTTCGGGTCAGGACGGGAGAGACGGGATCAGACGCAATCTAAAGCTTGGGCAAAGGACATGGCGCACGGTGTATATACAATAGACTGAGACTTGCGATTGCGGTTCTGAAATGGCGAGTGAGTAAATGGACATCTAAAATTGTAACCATAGGGTTTATCATATTCATTATTCAACAATTTCACAAATATCAAAGGAGGATTTTTCACATGACACCCAAAGAAGTATTAGACATGGCAAAGGAAAACGGTGCTAAAGTTATCGATTTGCGATTTATGGATTATCCGGGACTATGGCAGCACTTTAGCGTACCCCTCAGAGAGCTGGAAGAATCAAGTTTTGAAGACGGCTTTGGCTTCGACGGATCCAGTATTCGCGGTTGGCAGCCGATACACGCCAGCGACATGCTGGTCATCCCGGATCCGGAAACAGCCAAAATGGACCCTTTCTATGCGGCGCCGACTCTGACATTAATCTGTAACATTGTTGACCCGGTAACCCGTGAGCCTTACACTCGAGATCCTCGCAATATCGCCCAAAAAGCGGATGCCTACCTGAAAAGCACCGGAATCGGCGATGTGGTCTTCATCGGCCCCGAAGCGGAATTTTTTATCTTTGACGACATCCGGTTTGAATCCAACCGATTTGGCGCATTTTATGAGATCGATTCCATCGAGGGCAATTGGAATACCGGGCGCGATGAAGGCCCCAATCTGGGCTATAAGCCACGCCACAAAGAAGGGTATTTTCCGGTTCCTCCCATGGATAAATTTCAGGATCTGCGCACGGAAATGGTTTTAACACTGGAAGAACTGGGGATTGAAACCGAGGCCCAGCATCATGAAGTTGCCACCGCCGGGCAGTCTGAAATTGATATGCGTTTTAAACCGCTGCTGCAGATGGCCGATCAGCTCATGTGGTTTAAGTATGTCCTTAAGAACGTCGCCTATCGCCACAATCACACGGTGACTTTCATGCCCAAACCGCTGTTTGAAGATAACGGCACCGGTATGCACACCCACATCAGCATCTGGAAGGAGGACAAGCCCTTGTTTGCCGGCGACAAGTATGCCGGGATCTCCCAGGATGCGCTTTATGCCATTGGCGGTATCTTGAAACACTGCAAGGCGCTGTGTGCGTTTACCAATCCAACGACCAACTCTTACAAAAGGCTTGTGCCGGGGTTTGAAGCGCCTGTCAACCTGGCCTATTCCAGCCGCAACCGCAGTGCCGCGGTTCGAATCCCGATGTACTCGACCTCTCCCAAGGCCAAGCGAATCGAGTTCCGAACGCCGGATCCATCCTGCAATGGCTACCTGGCATTTTCAGCCATTCTGATGGCAGTCATTGACGGCATCCAGAACAAGATCGATCCGGGTGATCCGCTGGACAAAAATATCTACAACCTGCCACCCGAAGAACTGGCCGAGATTCCGTCAGCCCCTGGATCTTTAGAGGAGGCTCTGGAAGCGTTGAGCGCCGATCAGGAATTTCTCAAAAAAGGCGATGTTTTTACCCAGGATGCCATTGATATGTGGATTGACTACAAAACCGAAAATGAAGTCAACGATATCAAGTTGCGGCCCCATCCGCACGAGTTTTACCTTTATTACGACATTTAACCCGAATACTGCATGAAAACTATACGATTCGTGCAAAATTAAAAAATACCCTCCTCAAAAAGCGGCAGCCTGTAGAATCTAAGCCGGCTGCTGCTTCTTTCTACTTAAATCCCGAAAATACGAACAAAGGAACGAACGCAAATACCAAAACTTTACCAGGCGCATCAGGGCCG